>CAMOCI010000086.1 GCA_946610635.1 uncultured Clostridia bacterium
ATGTAACCAGTGCTAACAGGCTTTGCATCTAATTGTTTGCTTATTGCAAAAAGATAAACTAACAGTTGCAATTTTATACCGTAATAAATATCGGCATAACTAAACTTATCTTTACCTGTCTTATAATCTAAAACCCTTATATATTTTTTGTTATCATTTTTAGTTATATTATTAACATCATTTAAATTATTTTCAAATTCAAAAGCATCAACTCTATCAACTTTACCATTTATTTTTAAATTGTTTGCTATGTCAAAGTTTTCAAATTTTTTTTCAGCATAAATAGGTTTAAAGTCACTACTTTCAATTTGATGCTTTATTGCACTGCAAAATCTTTTTGACTCTGCCTTTAAATTATTTACTGCGTAAGTATTTTTTGAAAACATGTTAAACTCATCTTTACTTATTACTTTACTAAAAATGTAGTCAACATCTTTATCAATATCATTTTTAAATTTAAAGCCGTTGTTTATATAGTTTTTAACAAACCATTCGGCAACAGTATGTAAAATATTTCCCACATCTACGCTTTTTATTTGAAACTTTGGGTTTTCCTTTGGTTTAATACCATAATCAACAAAATGCAAAAATGGACATCTAAAATATCTCTCTATTTGGCTAACTTTTGTTTGATTGTTGGCAAAAAATTTATCCCTTGCATTTGTTAATTTATATCTTTGCTTGTTATCTAAATAAGTTTCTTCTGCAAGTTTTAATATATCGTTAAGTTGCTTGTGTAAAATTAATTTTAAGTTTTCAGTATTACCCTTTGATATTTTTATAGCATTTTTAAGTGTGCCAACCATAAAACTAGCCAAATTTTTATCTGTGTTGTCAAAAATTTTTAGTTCTTCTAGTTCATATTTTTCAACTTTTAAAGGTAATCCGTTTGTTGTGATTATATTTTGAAGTGCCGTAACAAACTCACTTTTAAACTCAACTTGCCCGTTTATTAATGTTGAAAATGTGAGCTCCAACTTATCAGCAGGCAAAGTTAAAAGATTAAATAACTTAAATTTTTCTCTTTTATTTAATTCCTTTATTGTTGGTCTTATGTTGTTATTGCATTTAAAAATTGTAATTTCAGCATCAGTCAACATACCACTATCACTACCAAAATTTGGCATACGGCTTTGAGTTGCACCCATAACAAACAAAACTTTGCGTGGATAATACGTGCTTTGCGAAGCATCACCAATAAAAACGGCATCACAGTTAAGCGGCACACTTAAAAGGTTTACTCCATCCAAACAACTTTTAAGCATTTCAAAAAAGTTAAATATATTTGTTTCACTTTGTCCTATAATACTATCTGCTTCATTTACTGCATTTTCAAATTTATCATAAACTAACAAATCAATTTGCTTTTGTACTAAATCAATCTGCTTTTCTGCTAAATTATTTATAATATTTTTTGCATTAATTGTTTCTAAGTATTCAAATAGACAATTTTTAAATTGAGTTATATTTTTTGAATTTTTTAAGTTATTTTCAAAAATATTAATGTTTTTAAACACTATTTGTCTGATTTCTTCAGCATTTTTATAAAATTCTGTTCCATCATTATAAAAATTACTATAAAATTCTTCACCTATAATATTGTATTTTAAACAATAATTTTGAAAGTCTAATTTCTTAAACTCATCAATTTCAAATAGTGGGCTATGCACAATATCAATCGCATTATTTAAAGTTTTTTGACCATATATAAAATCTGCTATCTTAAAAATTGTGCGTGTGAAATAATGTTCTAACATTGTTCTAGAATTATCTATATAACAAGGCAAATCAAATTCCGTAAATATTTGTTCTAATAAAAGCTTATAATCTGCTAGTCCATTAACCGCAATATTGATATCGTCAAATCCAAACCCTTTTTTTATAACAAGATATTTTATTTTACTTGCAACATATCTAACTTCACTAGCTATATTACTACATTCTAAAACCTTTACATTATTTGTCTCTAAAGTAGCTTTTTTACAAAAATAACTATTACTTTGCTGTTTTTTTTCATTTTTTTCACTATTTTTACCTAAATTTTCAGTATTTTTATCATTATTATTAAAAATACCAAATAAGTTTTTTGATAAAAAATTTTGTAAATTTGAGCCAATAAGCATAGTGTTTACAATATTATAAATAATGTTATTATCATCAAAAACACTCTTGATTTTTTGAAATAAAGAATTGTCATATAGTTGAGCATTACTTTGCAAAGTGTTTGCACACAAACTAATATTAAAAGTTTTTGCATATTTTGCAATATTTGCAAGAGAATTGATTTGTACATTAGTAAAACTATCAAAATTTGCAAAATATATGTGACTATTTTTAATATAGTCATTATTTTTAACTTTTTTATCAAATATTTGAAGTCTAGTAATGCTGTCAATATTACTACTCATATACTTTTCGTACTCGCTATAAACAACGTAAATATCTTTGACTTTTAAACCAAAGTTTGTTTGATCAAAATTTTGTTTTAGCTCTTCTGGCTTTACTCCACTACTTTTTAACAAGTTTATTACATTATACATAGTTTCAGCCAAACCATAATTATTTACAATTTTTTTATATGTATCAATTTTGCCAATATTATCTTGTATAATTTTACTTACAAGCATAGTTCCACTATTTTTAGAAAGCAATGTAAAATTATTTTCATCATCCTCAACTACTTTACTAACAAGTCTTGATAGTGTTGTGAGCCAAACATTAAAAATGCTGGAAAAGCCTGTCCTTTCCATAAAAATTTGTTCTGCATTTAAACTAAACTTGTCTGGTACAACCAAAATTATGCTTTCATTTGTATCTTTACACTTTTGTTTAATTTCATCAATTTGATGATAAAAACCAGAAAGATATGTGTTAGAAAGTGCAATTTTACATTTTCCAGTTGATGTTGAATTTTTGCTTGTAATCATACAAAAATATGATAGCATTTTATGTATTTTTTGTAAACATTTTAGTTAACAATATATTGTTTTTGTGTAAGATAATAGTTTTAAAAAAAATAATATAAAAAAGCAGTTAAATTAAACTGCTTTAAAATAAACAATAATTAGACAATATTTAATGCTTTATTCTTTACATTTCTTTATCATCTAATTCTACTTTTTTTACAAAATCTTCTGGGTTAAGTAATTCTTCAAACTTTTTACCTTTATTCTCCGCAAGGTACTTTTCATATTCTTCATGTGCTTTTTTGTATATTTGCTTTCCTACATATCTATCAGTTGAAAAATCTTGTTTATAACCTTCTGAAATTTGTACATAAGGTACCTTATTAAATATTAATTCAATATCATACAAATCTGGATACAATACTCTTAAACCTTCAAGTTCCATAGCACACATCAACTTTTCTTGTTTATTGGCATATGTTGCTAATGTAACACCAGCAAATGGTGCAGCCTCTGCAACAAGCAATGCGCATGTTAACAAATCGCTATAGTTACTACCAATTTTAGCCATAACTGTACCTATTGCTGTACCAGCAACAGCAGAAGAAATATTTACGCATTTATCAATACTTTTTGCGTATTTATTGTATTCAACCAAATTATTCCAAAATCTAATAATTGCGCTATCGTTATTAATTTTTTCACTTGCCTTTTTAAATAAATTGTAATAATGAATACCAATAACACCAAGCATAATGCCTTCTTTTAATTCATCTATTGATTTTACATAATCTTCTCTAATATCTTTTTCTTTCATTTAAACCTCTA
>CAMOCI010000087.1 GCA_946610635.1 uncultured Clostridia bacterium
GTCAGTAATTTCGAACTTTTTGATGGTGCCGGAGGAGGGACTTGAACCCACACATGGTTGCCCATAAAGGATTTTGAGTCCTTCGCGTCTGCCAATTTCACCACTCCGGCATATTAAGATAATTTTGTGGATAACGCGTTAGATTTTGAGTCCGACGCGTCTGCCAATTTCACCACTTCGGCATTTGATGTTATATTTTTTTTGCAAAAACAAAGTATATTTGATTTCGACGGGTTTAGTTTATCATATACTTAAAAGTTTTGCAACAATTTTTAAATATTTTTGTAAAGATTTTATTGTTGCTTTTGTTTAAATGCTTTATTTTGTTTGATTAATAAATAATATTTTGCTAAAATATTAACATTATGGCAATTTGTGGCAATAATATTTTGCCATTGCTAAACTAAAATATGGAGAACAAAAATGGGATTATTTTCTTGGCTCTTTGCAAGTGATAATGCAAGAAACGTAAAAAAATTAAAAAAGATTGCAGATCAAGTTATAGCACTAGAAGAAAAATATGCTGTAATGAGTGATGAAGAATTAAAAAATCAAACAGAAGTTTTAAAGGGAGAACTATCTAACGGCAAAAGTTTAGATGATATTTTACCAGATGCTTATGCTATTGTTAGAGAAGCAAGTACAAGAGTTTTGCAAATGAGACACTACTATGTGCAAGTTATTGGTGGTATTGCACTTCATCAAGGTAGAATTGCTGAGATGAGAACAGGTGAAGGTAAAACCCTTGTAGAAACATTACCAGCATATCTCAACGCACTTGCTGGCAAAGGTGTTCATATAGTTACAGTAAATGAATATCTTGCTAAGCGTGATAGTGAGTGGATGGGTAAAGTTTTTGAATTTTTGGGATTAACTGTTGGTATAACATTGTCAGGAGAAAATCTTGAGGAAAAACGCAAGGCTTATCTATGTGATATTACTTATGGCACAAATAGTGAATTTGGTTTTGACTATTTAAGAGATAACATGTGCGTTGATATTAAACAAAAAGTTCAACGTGGCCACTACTTTTCTATTGTGGACGAGGTTGATAGCGTTTTGATTGATGAAGCAAGAACGCCATTGATTATTTCTGGTGGTAAAGGCTTTAAAAATACGCAAGGTTATACAAAAGCAAGAGATTTTGTTGCAACTCTTAAAAAAGATAAAGATGTTGAAATTGATGAAGAGAAAAATCAAATTAGACTTACCGACATGGGTATAGCAAAGGCTGAAAGATATTATGGTGTTGAGAATATCAGTGATGTTGATAATATGGAAAATGACCACTATATTAACAATGCCTTAAAGGCACGTTTTATGTTTACAAAAGATAAAAACTATATTGTTCATGATGGTGAAGTATTGATTGTTGACGAGTTTACTGGACGTGTTATGGTTGGTAGAAGATATAGTGATGGTATTCATGAAGCTATCGAGGCAAAAGAAAACGTTGAAATTCATGACGAAAACGTAACCGTTGCTACAATCACATATCAAAATTATTTTAGACTTTACAAAAAACTTTCTGGTATGACAGGTACTGCAAAAACTGAAGAAACAGAATTTAACAAGATTTATAAATTAGACGTTGTTACAATTCCAACAAACAAACCTGTTATTAGAAATGACTATGCAGATATTGTATATGCTAATGAAAAGGCTAAATTTGAAGGAATTGCTGATGAAGTTAAAAGACATCACGAAATTGGTCAACCTGTGCTTATTGGTACAGTTACAATAGAAAAGAGTGAAAAGTTAAGTAAACTTTTAAAAGCAAGGGGAATAAAACATGTTGTATTGAATGCTAAAAATCACGAGCAAGAAAGTATGATTGTTGCGCAAGCAGGTAAAGTTGGACAAGTAACCATCGCTACCAACATGGCTGGTCGTGGTACTGATATTTTGCTTGGTGGTAATCCAGAATTTATGGCCAAAAACAAGATGAAGCAAGAAGGTTTTGAAGAATATCAACTTGTAGGAGCCACAAGTTTTGCGCCAACAGATGACGAAAAGATTTTAGAAGCCAAAAAGAGATATGCTGAATTATATGCAGAATTTAAAAAAGAAACCGACGCAGAAAAAGAAAAGGTTATAGATCTTGGTGGTCTTTGTATTATTGGTACAGAACGTCATGAATCAAGACGTATTGATAATCAGTTAAGAGGTCGTGCAGGTCGTCAAGGTGACCCAGGTGAAAGTGTATTTTATATTTCACTAGAAGATGACCTTGCAAGAGTGTTTGGTGGTGAAAGATTAAAAGGTATTGTAAAAGCATTTAGAATGCCAGAAGATGAACCACTATTTCAGTTAAAAATGATTTCTAAACAAATAGAAAATGCACAAAAGAGAGTAGAAGGTGCAAACTTTGCAAGCAGACGTACCCTTCTTCAAATGGACGACGTGCTTAACACTCAAAGAACAATTATTTATGGTGAACGTGATAAGGTGCTTGAAGGTGGTGATGTCCATGAAGAAGTTATGGACATGGTTGCCGAACTTGTTAGAAACACCGTTCATGGTGAAATTAGTGATGAAAAAGCATATTTTGAGTGGGATATAGAGAGTTTAAACAAAGCATTAGAAGATAATATTTTTGAACGTGGCACAAACTATATTAAAACTGAAATGGTTGAAGAAAAAGGTGCTAATGATGTTGTTGATATTGTATTAGAGCGTGTAGAAACAGAAATTGAAGCAAAGAAAAAGGCACTTAATGACCTAATACCGGATGCGTTTAATCAAGTTGAAAGAAATATTTTGCTTAGACAAGTAGATAACGCTTGGGTTGAACACATTGACGCTATGACAATCCTTAAAAAAGAAATAATGACTCAAAATGATCCTGTTACTGCGTATAAAAAAGAAGGTTTTGATATGTTTGAAAACATGCGTGATAGGATTAGAGAGAACACTGCAAAGACTATTATTAAAGCACGTTTTCAAGTTAACTTAAAAGCAGTTGAACAACCAAAGCAACCAACAATACTTGCAAATGCTGTGCCAGTTGATAAGGCAAGTGCAACAGTTAAAAAGACACAACGCAAAATTGGCAGAAACGAGCTATGTCCTTGTGGAAGTGGAAAGAAGTACAAAGATTGTTGTGGAAAGACTGAGTAATAATTTAAATAGGCAAGTAAAATTGCCTATTTTTTGTATTTTAAAAATCTAAACATTATTTTTATTATTATTTTAATAATCTGTAAATTTGCTTGACAATTTTTTTAAAAAAGTACAAAATTTATATAGGTATCAAAATATTTAGATATTTTGTAATAAAAAATTTTGTTTTGTTGCAAATTACAAAAATCTTTTACAAAATTTTATGCACTTAGGCAAAGTTTTGCGGAGGAATAAAATGAAAAAAGAACAAAAGGTAAATACTAGATTTAGTTTAGTTAAACAATCTTTGCTTTTTGCAGTTGTATTTTTGTTAATGAGTGCAATTTGGGTAGGAGCATGGGCTTTTTTTACAGGTTCATTTGAACTTGTTGTAAATGGAGCAGTTTTATCACTCAGGGCACTTGTTGGTGACTTTGCAGAAGCAAGCAAAGCGGTTATTATTGTAGAGTCAGTACTAGCATATGGTGGTGCATTTGCATTTGTAATGATGTCACTTTATGCATTATTCAAAAAAAGAGCAGGAGCGATGTTGGGTGCAATGGCCATATTATTTTGCAGTGTAGCACTTGCATATTTGTTTGGCGTG
>CAMOCI010000088.1 GCA_946610635.1 uncultured Clostridia bacterium
TAATGCAATCAGGCTTATTTTATGGTTATATTGGTATGATTAAAGAAATTATTGACGCAAACACTGCAGTAGCAAAAGCAAGTTATAAATTGAGTGAAATTAGTTTTATATACCCTATAACCCCTAGTAGCCCTATGGCAGAAGCATGCGATGAAATGCAATCAAAAGGCGAAAAGAATATTTTTGGCAATATCCTTGACATTACCGAAATGCAAAGTGAAGGTGGTGTTGCTGGCGCAATTCATGGCAGTGCTTTAAGTGGTAGTTTATCCACAACTTTTACATCTAGCCAAGGCTTACTTTTAATGCTACCAAATATGTACAAAATTGCAGGCGAAATGTTACCTGCTGTTATTCATGTAGCAAGCAGGAGTTTAGCAACTCATAGCCTTAACATTTTTTGCGACCATAGCGATGTTATGAGTGCAAGACAAACTGGTTTTGCAATGATTGCTAGTAGCAATCCACAAGAGAGTTATAATTTTGCAGTTGCATCACATATTGTAAGTTTAAAAACGAGAATACCAGTTTTGCATTTTTTTGATGGTTTTAGAACAAGCCATCAAATATCAACAATAAATATTTTTAATGATGATGAACTAAAAAGTATTTATCCTTACAATAGTTTACAAGAGTACAAAAATAGAGGTTTATCACCAAATAGTCCTAAACAATATGGCACAAGTGAAAGTCAAGATATATTTTTTCAAGGCAGAGAAAAAAGCAATTTGGCGTACTCTACTTTTGCAAAAGAACTTGATAGCGTATTTGAAGATTTACACAGATTAGGCACGAAACGTCATCATATTATGGAATACTATGGCAATAAAAATGCAAAGTATGTAATTTGCATTATGGCAAGTGCAAGTGACACGGTTAAAGATTATATTGAAAATGTTAAAGATGAAGAAATAGGACTTATTAAAATTAACTTATATAGGCCATTTGACAGCGGATATTTTTTAAGTATTTTACCTAAAACTGTGCAAAAAATTGCAGTGCTAGACAGAACAAAAGAACAAGGTTCAACGGGAGAGCCACTTTATCTTGACGTTTGCCAAACAATACTGGAAAGCGAAAGAGATATTAAAGTTTTTGGGGGCAGATTTGGGCTTGGTGGCAAAGAGTTTAACCCTGCAATGACAAAGGCGGTTTTTGATAATTTAAGGAATGAAAAGCCAAAAAATCACTTCACAATAGGCATTGATGATGATATTACACACACCAGTTTAAATTATGACAAAAACTTTGCAATAAATTCTGATAGCAAAGAGATTTTGATTTATGGCATAGGTAGCGATGGAAGCGTAAGTAGTGCAAAAAATATTACAAAAATAATTGGTACAAACAACAAGTTTGTTTCTGGATTTTTTATGTACGACAGCAAAAAATCTGGTGGCTTAACCAGAAGTTATATTTCAATAAGTGAAAAAGAAATTAACAAACCATATCTATCTAACAATTTAGATTTTGTTGTTGTTAATAACGCTAGCTTTTTGCAAAAATATAATATTGCAAAACATTTAAAACAAAATGGCACAATATTAATTAACTGTAAATATAAAACGGCACAAGATTTTAATGAATACGTGTTAAATAGCATAAAAAGAGAATTTGCGCAAAAAAAAGTAAAAATATTTGTTATTGATGCAAATGATATCGCAAACAAAAACAGCTTACAAGGCAAAATATCAACAATAATGCAAACTGCTCTATTTAAAATAAGCAATATTTTAAATTTTGAAATTGCAAAAGAACAAACTGCCGAAATGATACAAAAAACTTATAGCAAAAATGGATTAGAAATTGTTGATAATAATTTATGTGCAATAAACGAAGTTGAAAATTGCATTACAGAAATAACTGCTGACAAAAACTGGTGTAATTTGCAAGATGAAGTTGAAACAAATAAAACAAATGATTATTACAAAAGTTATATAAAACCAATCATAGACTTAAATGGCGACGAACTACCAGTTAGCAAAGTTAATTTGTATGGCGAAAATAAACTTGGAACAAGTAAATTTGAAAAACGAAATGTTACAGACTATATGCCAAAATGGAATAGCGAAAAATGCATACAATGTGGCAAATGCACATTTGTTTGCCCACATGCTGTAATACGTGCAAAATTATTGAACCAAAAACAAAAAGAAAATGCCCCAAAAACTTTATCTACAAAGACTGCAAACTTAAACAAAGAATTAGAGTTTTGTTTAGAAGTTTCACCAGAAGATTGTCTTGCTTGTGGACTTTGCCAAAATGTTTGCCCAACTGGTGCAATAAAATTACAAAACAAAAATGAACAATCACAAAACGGCAATACAATTTACAAAGATGCAAAACAAAACTATGCTTACACAAAAGATATAAAAAGTGAATTACCAAATATTCCATTATCACCAGTTAAAACTCAATTTTTAAAACCATACTTTGAGTTTTCTGGCGCTTGTGCTGGATGTGGTGAAACACCATATATAAAATTACTTTCACAATTATTTGGCGATAGATTAATAATCGCAAACGCAACCGGTTGCAGTAGTATATATGGCGGCTCTGCCCCAACTTGCCCTTATGTTAAAGATAACGAAGGGTTTGGCACAGCGTGGGCAAATTCACTTTTTGAAGATAATGCCGAGTTTGGACTTGGAATAGAAAAAAGTATTATCAATAAAAGAGAAAATTATAAAACCTATATTGAACAAAATTTTGATAAATTTGAAGAAAATTTGCAAAAAATACTGCTAAAATGGCTAAAAAACTATAAAAATTATGAAATTTGTAAACAAATTTATCTTGATTTAAAAAATTATAATGTCAAGAACCTTTTTGAAAAATGCAAAAATCAAGACCACAATGACGAGAATAAAAAAATAAATATTTACAAATATTTATTTGAAAATTTAGACAACATAACTCCAAAAAGTATTTGGCTTGTTGGTGGCGATGGATGGGCATATGATATTGATTTTGGAGGCCTAGACCACGTTTTTGCAAGTGGTGAAAATGTTAATATATTAGTTTTAGACACAGAACTTTATAGCAACACTGGTGGTCAAAAAAGTAAATCTAGCCCTATTGGTAGCACAATTAAATTTGCAAGCAATGGTAAAAAAACAGGTAAAAAAAATTTGGCTTTATCAGCACTCCAATACAAAGATGTCTATGTTGCCGAAGTTTGCCTTGGTGCTAATATGAATCAGCTTGTAAAAGCTTTTGAAGAAGCAGAAAAATATAACGGAGTAAGTATTATTATTGCTTATTCTCCTTGTATAAATCATGGCATTGATATGAGAAAAAATATAGAAAGAGAAATTGATGCTGTAAATTGTGGCTACTGGCATTTGTTTAGATATAATCCAGATTTAATAAAACAAAATAAAAATCCACTTATAATTGACAGCCCAAAACCAACAAACAATTTTAATGAGCATTTAATGCATGAAAGGCGCTTTGCAAACTATTACGAAAAAACTGCAAAGTACTACTTGCTTGCAATGGAAAAAGCAGAAGATCCTCTTTCTTATGATAATGCCCTTTGGTATTACTTGAACGCCTGCTTAAAACTTTCTATAAAAGATTTTATTGATTCCTTTACCACATACGGGCCAACTTGGCACGACGCATCCTACTTTGATGATTTTTTTGATACCCTATCCTTACGAATGCTTTCGCGCCACGTTTGG
>CAMOCI010000089.1 GCA_946610635.1 uncultured Clostridia bacterium
GTTTATTTGAAATAATCATGTCGCTATTTATACTATTTTCAAAATTTTGTAGTGAAAGCCCTAAAATTGCGTTTTTTTGCTCATTTTTTTCTATTTTTATTGCATTAATTTCAAAAATTAATATATTTTGCTTATTTGTCAAACTTTTAATATCATAATATTTTGCGTTTTTTAGTGGCAAATTTTTTCTTAGCAAAATATCTGTAACAGAAATATTAGAGTAGAGTTTTGAAAATATTTTATAGTTTATTATAGATATTGGCTTGCCATTGTATTCCAAAATATTGCCACTATCTAAAAATGCTTTTGCTTTTATTGTTTGATTATTGTTTTGAATAATAACATCATAAAAAAATTTATCGCTGTCGTGTTTTTTAAATATGTATCTAATAATATTTTTAATGGAGTAGTAACATACAAAACAAATTAGCAAAACAAAACCCACGGGAAATTTATACTGATAAGATAAGCCATTGTTTACAATATAGTTAATACCCAGCATTTCGCATATCACAAGGCAAGCACCAACAAGGGCAAAAGTGCTTATAAAAAAAGTTATTAAAATTATAAATGATTGTTTTATTTTTTTGGGCTTAAAGGCGGTATAAATCATTATTATTGCTAGTGGAAGTTTTATTAAAATATTTATTATCTTAGAAAAAAGTGGAGATAACAAAGCAATTATTGTGCCTATAGTAGCGCTTAAAAATATCATTAGTTTTTTTGTTTTTAATTTCAACAAAAACTTTGTTAGCAGCAATATTAAAGTGTTAATTATCATGTTGTCTAACATTACATATTCAACATAAACTTCCATACAATTATGATAGTTTAAAAGTTAAAAATTGTGTAGTGAAAACTTTGCTTATTTTTGACTTATTATATATTTTTAAGCATTTTTAAAATGATTTTTATAATATCAAATTTTTAATATCAAAATGTATTATTTATATTATCATTAAATAAATTCTCGCCATTTTTCAAATCATTTTTGTTGTCATTTTTTTGTGGAGTTTGCAAAGTTTCGGTATTGTCTATTGTTAAGTTTTGTGCATAAATAGGAGTTTCGGTTTGCGAAGCTGTTCTAACAAATTTACCTTTTTTTGCAAACATTTCTTTTTGATTTGGTACATAAATTTGCACCAAAATTGCATCATCGCCAAATTTGCAAATACAGTTAAATGGTATAAAAATATCGTCACTAGACTTAAAGATATTCCAACTTTTGTTGTAACAAGGCACAACAATACCCAAAATCCTTCCACAATTTGTATCAAAAACAATGTCAATGATTCTTCCTAGTTTTTTACCATCAACAATGTTAATAACTTCCTTACCTTTAAGTTCGCAAAAAGATGTTTCCATACTTCTCCTTTTATATTTTTATTAAATCTTTTTTTAGGATATGCAAATGTGTCATATCTTTTATTTTAAAAAAGTAAAATATTTGTGATAAACAAAATTAATCACAAGGTGTTTTATGTCACAAAAACTTTCTAATTTAAAAATTAATCAGCAAGGTAAAATTATATTTATAAATGGTGATATTCACTTAAAACGTAGGCTTTTGGAACTCGGTTTTGTTTTAGGAGAAAATGTAAAAATACTTTCTATATCGCCACTAAAAAACAGTTATTTGATAGCTATAAAAAGTTATACGTTAGCATTAAGAAAAGATATTTTAGAAAACGTGTTTGTGGAGATTTGATATGGATAATTTAATTGCATTAGTTGGTAATCCAAATGCAGGTAAATCAACTTTTTTTAACAATGCTTGCATGGCAGAAGAACACGTTGGCAACTGGCATGGTGTTACAATAGATAGTAAGGAAAAATTAATTAAACTAGATGGCAAACAAATTGCTGTAGCAGATTTGCCCGGTGCATATTCTTTATCGCCATACAGCTACGAAGAAGCTGTTACACGTGACTATTTACTCTCTCACAAAAATTGCAAAATTATTAATATTATTGACGGCAATAATTTGGAAAGAAATTTATTTTTGACATTGGAATTAATTGAGCTAGGTTTTAACCCAGTGCTTTGTATAAATATGGCAAACGAACTCAAAAAAAATCATGTGCAAATAGATATAAAAAATCTAGAAAAAATGCTTGGAGTAAAAGTATTTTTAATTAATGCACAAAACAAAAAAGATTGCAAAAGTGTTTTAAACTTTGTGATTTATAACAATGATATTTGCAAATCAAATTTTGATTATGTTAAAGATATTTTAAATTGGTTTGATAGTTTAAACCTTGGCTTAAATGATAGAAAATTAACAGAATATCAAAAAATTAAATTTTTAGAGCAAGATGAATATGTTTTAGATGAATTTAAAATTGATAACTATGAAAATATTGCAAAAGTTTTAGAAAGTGAGCAAACAGCAAATTTTGTTATCACACAATGATATAATTTTATAAAAAAAATAATTGATAAATGTTTAAAAAAAGATAGCAATTTTGTGTATGGGTATAGCAAAATAGATAAACTTGTGCTTAACAAGTGGCTGTGCTTTCCAATATTCCTACTTATTATTTCAGCAATTTTTTATTTAACTTTTGGACATTTTGGATCAACGCTATCGTCTTTGCTTTCTAGTGGAGTAGAAAATTTGTTTACACCCGTAATAAATTTTGTTAATAATAATGTTTCAAATGGTTTTGTTTGTGGTTTTGTGCAGTATGCACTGTGTGGCTCAATTGTTTCTATAATCTCCTTTTTACCACAAGTTGTTTTGATGTTTTTAGGACTTTTTATTTTAGAAGATAGTGGCTACATGTCACGCATTGCATTTTGTTTTGAAGATTTTTTAAAAAAAGTTGGGTTATCTGGTAAAAGTATTTTTGCTCTTTTAATGAGTTTTGGTTGTAGTACAACAGCGGCACTTTCTAGCAGAAATTTAGAAAATAAAAATAGTAAAATAAAAACAGCTATGCTCACGCCTTATGTTAGTTGTAGTGCAAAATTACCTATATATGCTGTTATATGTGGCGCATTTTTTCCTAGGCACAAAATAATTGTGATTGTTTCACTTTACATTTTGGGAATTATGGTAGCTCTGCTTGTTAGTTTCTTTTTAAACAAAACAATTTTGCCAAGTTCTAACACAAGTTTTGTTATGGAACTACCCAAATATAGGCTACCCAGTGCAAAACGTATTTTTAAAAATATTTCAACTAACACAAAACAATTTTTGCTTAGGGCGGGGAGTGTATTACTCGTATTTTCTTGCATTGTTTGGATACTGCAAAATTGTAATATTAAATTTGAGTATGGCGCAAGCCCTAGTATGTTAGAAAGTATTTCTCAGTTTTTATCTCCTATATTTATTCCATTAGGTTTTGGCACAATAGGTGCAACAAGCACTTTACTTTGCGGCTTTGTTGCAAAAGAAATTATTGTAAGTACAATAGGCATAATTAATGGAATAGATGGTGCATCAAGTATTAACGATATTTCTACCAGTTTACTACTTTCTACAAGTGCATTGTTTTTTACAACAAGTAGTAGCCTTTCTTTTTTAACTTTTGCTTTACTATATTTACCTTGTATTTCAACCATTAGCGTTATGATTAAAGAAATAGGTAAAAAGTGGACATTTTTTGCATGT
>CAMOCI010000090.1 GCA_946610635.1 uncultured Clostridia bacterium
AATAATTACAAGCTTATCTTCAACAAAAAATGCTCCATATGGTAGATTATTTGCGGAAATATATATTTTTTTTGCATTTTTTATGCTGTTTTTTAATAAATTTTTATTATTTTCTACATTTTTTTTAAAAATATCGTAATCTTCAATAAGCAAATTTTGAGAATATAAAAACTTTATTAAATAGGTTTTTAAATCGTCACTACCTGCAAAAATAACAACATTGTTTTGAAATTCTAAATAATATTTTAAGTCTTCATAAAGCAAATTAAAATTACCATAATAATTTGTTTGAGCACTAGACTTGTAACTTTCTACATGTTTTGGCTCAAAAATACGATTTTGAGTTGTTATTTGTTGAAAAGACAACATTTGGTTATTAAAATTAAAAATGTTATCTTGGTTTAAAAAATAATTTTTATGACCAATCAAAACATTACCAGTATCTTTTAATGATTTGTATGATATATAAAATTGATTGTATTCTTCATTTATTTTATCAACAATTTGTTTTACATCATCAAAAACTACAAGTGCATCACTATCAAAATACGAAGATATAGAGTTATTGTCAATGTAAGGTATAAGCCAGTTTAAAACATAGTGATAATTTTTAGCATCAAAATTTATCTTAAATTCTTCAAATAATGTTTTTAATTTAGTTTGCGCATTAATATCTAAACTTTTTAAAGTTTTATTAAAATCATCATCAATTTTATTAAAAATTTCTTGTCCTTTACTTTCATTAAAAAGCATTGTTGTGGTTGGCAAAACATTTATTGTTTTAATGTCTTGTATTTTTTTAAATGTTTCAGTATCAAAATAACAAATATTTTCAATAATATCATCAAAAAAATCAATTTTTATGGGGTTTTGTGATATAAAATCAAAAATATTAACAATGTCACCACGAACAGAAAACTCGCCTTGACTTGTAACAAAATCAACTTTTTTGTAGCCTATTTGTGTTAGATTATTAATAAAATTTTTTTGATTTATGTGATCACCAACTTTTAAATTAATAACTGATTTTGCAAATATATCACGGCTAGCAAACTTTTGCATAAAAACTTGTGGTGAAACAATTAAACAATTAACTTTGTTTTCAAGCAAGCTAAAAAGTGCATCTACGCTATCTATAATTGTTTGACCATATGTATAACTATTCATGCCAAAACAGTCGGTAGGAAAATTCATTAAAATTTTGCAATTTTTGTTAAACGAATTCATTTCTTCTGCAAGCATAATAGCATTATTCATATTGTTACAAACATAAATAATTTGCCTTTTTTGGTTACACAAAAAAAGTGCCTTTTCACCAAATGAAAGGCCAAAAACACTTGTATTATCACCATTATTTATAGCATTATTTAAACTACACAATGTATTTTGCAACAAAATAAACTCTTTCATACAATGTTCCTTTTGTGTTTTTTTAAATTATTATTTACAACAAAATAATTAAAATTTTGCAAAAATTGCACTTTTTTTACATATTTTTTAATAAAATATTAAATATTTCCATCTTTTTTTATAAATTCTTGAATTTTATCAAAAGCAAGTTCAAGTGAGTTTTCAAACTCTGGTAAATATTTTTTTGGTATTTTACCTGTAACATAATCTGCTAAATTATATATAGGTTCTTCTGGTTTTGTACCAATGCGAAGCCTTGGGATTATAGTTGTACCAGTTAACTCAACAATATTACGCATTCCATTATGCGTACCAGCACTACCGCTCTGACGATACCTAATAGTGCCAAATGGCAAATCTATATCATCGTAAATAATCAATGTTTTTTCAGGTTTATAAAAATTTTGAAGTTCCACTACTGCTTCACCACTCAAATTCATATATGTTTGTGGCTTTGCAAGCACTATACTTTTGCTATATAAATTACCTGTATATATTAATGATTTACCAAATCTTTTTGTAATTTCAACGCCATTTTCATCTGCAAGTTTATCAATTGCCATAAATCCAGCGTTGTGATTGGTGCCATTAAACTCCATACCATAATTACCTAAGCCTACAATTAAAATCATTTTAATCTCCTATACTTTATTTTAATAATAATATTATTTTTTATCAAAAAAGTCAATTTATTGTACAAATAATAAGCCCGCAATATAATACATATTTTTAATTATTAATAAAAATAAGGATTTATTATCCTTATCTTATTTCTTATCTATATCTCGCCTTTGTTTAAAAAAATCTTGTAGTAGTTTCTTACAATCATCTTGCATTACACCTGTAATAACTTCTGTTTTTGTGTTTAAATTTTGGTTATTTAAAATGTCAATGCCGCTCCCACACGCACCAAAGTTCTGCTCAGTTATGCCAATAACAACTTTTTTTATTCTATGATTAACAATGGCGCCTGCACACATTGCACATGGTTCCATTGTTACATACATAGTAAAATCTTCGTTTAATCGCCAATCTCCTAGTTTTTTACAAGCATTTTCAATAGCAACAATCTCGGCATGATACACAGCACATTTTTTTTGTTCTTTTTTGTTGTAGCCTTTAGCAAAAATTTTACCATCCTTAACTATTACACAACCAACAGGCACTTCCTCATTTTTTAAAGCTTTTCTCGCTTCTTTTATGGCATGTCGCATAAAATATTCATCAGTTTCCATATAAAAATTTCCTATTTTTATTTATAACATATTAAACAGCAAAATAAAAAAATTGTCGTTATTCAACGACAAATTATCTGGCGGAAGGTTAGGGATTCGAACCCCAGGTAGCTCTCACTACAACAGTTTTCAAGACTGCCGCTTTCGACCACTCAGCCAACCTTCCAAGATAACGTGATGATTATATCACATTATTTAATAATTTACAACTTATTTTTAATAAATAATTTATTTTTTTGTTTTTAATTTAAATATTAAAAAATAAACAATAATTTAGTTTGTCATTTTATTAACTATATCTATAAGTCAAATTTTTACAAAATAAAGAATTTTGAAAGCATAATTTAGTGTTAAATGGACAAAATATATATGGAGGTGCGAAATGGCTTCAAATAGACAATGGAAACCAGGTGAAGAAGTTCCACAATCTGCCAATTATACTGCTTACGACGTAAACGGCAGAAATGGTGGTTCTTTGTATCTTGAAAAGGGTAAAAGATTTCCAGCAACACAACACTCTGGAAGTTACTATGTAATGGAAGACTAATTGTTGTATAAAAAAACGCATTGTAATGCGTTTTTTTTTATTATTTTATTTTATTTCATTTTATTTTATTTACATTGTAAATGTTTCTTTTTTTA
Source organism: uncultured Clostridia bacterium (assembly GCA_946610635.1). Classification (GTDB taxonomy): domain Bacteria; phylum Bacillota; class Clostridia; order Christensenellales; family UBA1242; genus UBA9845. The sequence goes on from CAMOCI010000090.1 coordinate 3,288, forward strand.
ATCCTTTTAATGGTTTAATTTCTAGTTCTTGATTTTCACTATCAAAAGTTCCAGTTTCAAGCAAATCTAACCAACCACATTTTGTACAAGCATAACTTAAACTATCTAGGTACTTTCTTTGTGCGTTACTTTTACTAATTCTGTCATCTATCAAATAAGCATCTTCCTTATAATTTAAGTGAGTATCACCAAGAGCAGAATTACAATTAACAGCTTTGCCTAACTTTGAATACATATCAAAGTGCTTCCAAATAAACTCTTTTGGTGTGTAATTATATGCAGGATGTTTTGTAAACATTTTGGGACTTATTTTTACACCATCAA
>CAMOCI010000091.1 GCA_946610635.1 uncultured Clostridia bacterium
ATTAATCAAAATGACGAAGTGTCAAAAAGCATATACAGAAATTTATATTCTAATTATTATTCTACAAATACAGACGAACAATTATTTTTAAAAAATACATTTGAAATGCAAGAGCTTACAAGTTTTGTTTTTGATCCAGGTAACAAATATCTTTTATATAAGGATCAAAATGATGATTATAAAACATTAAGAACAAATTTAGATACGCCCCTTTATTTAAACACATTTTCTCATATTTGCAAAGATACAGAAGAAGATTTTGTTGGAGAAGATAGCAGTGACAAGATTATCAACAAAATTAAAATTGCTTTAACATTAATACAGCAAGGACACAATGTTGAAGATGAAGATGGCAGTACTAATGCTTTTGATGAACTATATCAGCAAAACTTGCGTAATATTGTAAATAATAATGGTAATATCAAAGATTACGATGAACTTGAAAATCTTGCAAACAATGTATCACATTTGGGTTTTACAGAAAAAGAAAAAAAACAGTTAGAATTGTTTGTTAATCATTATATAATTGGTAAGGAAAATATTGATTTAGACAACCAAAGATTTGTTAATTGCTATTTTACTGATGCAAGTGGTAATCCTGAAATCAAAATTAAATATTACGCTGGTGATACAAGTTTGAATGATTCGCCATACAATAAATTTTTAACTGATGAAACTTATGCAACTGGTTACGTCGATAATCAAGAAATTAAAATCGGTTTAGAAAATGTTAATGACAAAAATTTGGAAGGCGTTTTGTATTATGCAACAAACTATTTAGCGTCAATAAAAGCGGATAATAATGATAATGGAGTTTTGTCAGCTCTTAACTATCCAGCATATACAGGTGTTGTAGATTTTGACATTGATGAAAGTACAATAGATACTAATCCAAATGCCGAAATCATATCAAAAGCAATTTATGACAAACTTATAAACACTAACGCTTTGCTACATAATGATAATAATATTCAATTTAATGGCAATGTTTGGCGTTATGATAGCAAAGGTAATATAAATTCTAGCGAAGCAAAAGATTTTGTTGTTGATGAAAATGATTATGTTTTATTTAGCGTAAGACTTCCGGGTTTTAAAAATTATGTAAATACTGTTCATCAAATTGTACAAAATACTGTTGGTGCAAAAGTAACAGATATTGAATATTTGGAAGATTGGCAAGAAGAACACCAAATTGAGTACCCGTATTTGGATGAAAATGGTGATTATGCAATGTATCCTAATGTTCCTTTTACTTATTTTGCAGATTATGACAATGATGACATGCTTTTTGATGGTGAAACTGGTGTTGCAAAAATGTTTTCAGGTTTTGAGTGCTATCAAAATATGGTTTTGATGCCACAGGCAGATGTTGATGTTGAGTCTGGTGCATTATTTATAACAAGACAACGTGTGCAAGATGAAGCGCACTATGAAGATGGTACAACGGACCATTCAGGGGATTTTGATATTACAGTTTATGTTAGATACTATGATGCGGAAATGAAGAAATATGCTGTGTGGGAAGATGCGGAAACACATATGCTTAGTGAATTTTACAATCTTGGTACAAAAACGGTAGAGTATATTGAATATCCAGAGTATGATGAAAATGGAGAGCAAACTACTGTTAAAAATTATGTGCCAACAGTTTTTGATTTTAGCATAAAAGATATATTACTTGCGGCAGAAGTTGGTGGTATTCAAAACGAATCTTGCACGTTGGCAGCTTTTGATGAAGATACAAAATTATTTTTACATGACACACAATTGGTTACAAAAGATAATTATGGTTGGTGGTTTAACGAGATTAGCACACCAGACGGCAAAAATGTAATAGTTTTTGATGGTAAAGCAATAGGGGCGCCAAGTTATTTTGAACTTGTGTTTAGCTGTTCAAGAAAGGTGCCGTTTCAATTTTGCTTTTATCCTACTGTTGCTTATGCACCAATTAGTTAAATTTATTTAAAAGTACTAAAGATGTTAGTACTATATTGTGTAATATTAAAAAATAAAAAATTAACAAAATTTTTAAAAAACTATGTACAATATCAAATTTATTTGATATAATAAAAAAAAATGGGAGGTACCATTATGGGTTTGATGGAAATAAATCAACTATTAGCTACTTTAAACATTTTTGATGGAAATAGTTGGGCAAATATGTTTAAAGGTCTTTGGGCTCTTATTGGTAGAGTTGTTTATGCTATCATAATTATTGCACTTGGTAGAATAGCTGATATTTGCCAAATGATATTTAAAAAGTTGGCGGGCATTGGTAGTGGTGTGACTATGGGCTCAAATGCTGTAGAAGGTGATATAGTTTTATCATTCATCAATAGCGCAAGGGTTAGAAATATTTTCTTTGCATTGCTTATTTTAGCAGTTATAATTTTAATTATGGCAACCTTTATCGCAACAATTAAAACTGAATTTAACAAAGATGGTAACAATAACAAACGTAAAGTTATTAAAAATGCATTTAGAGGTCTTGCAAACTTTGTGCTTGTTCCTGTAATTTGCTTATTTGGTCTGTTTGTAGGCAATGCATTGCTTAGAGCAATTGATGGTGCAACAAATCCAGCTGGTACTCAAACAACGCTTTCTGCTCAGATATTTTTGGCGGGTGGTTACAATGCAAATAGAGCAAGAATGAGTGAAAATCATGCAGAAAATTCTGATACAGTACCTTACATAAATGGTAGTTTTGGCGCCATGTTAACTGGTAATGGTTCTAGTTCTGGCTTTGGTAATTTTGGTATATTTTTTGATGATGACCCAACCAGTTTAAATCCTTATCGCGCAGCAGATAAAATTGATGCCATGTTTGCTAAAAATTATTATCTTAAAGTTGGAGAGGGCTTTGGTAATATAACACAAGATTTAGGTTTTGTAGTTGGTACTGTAACTGAAGAATATGGAGCTTTAGGTAAGGCACTAGGCTTAGAAACGACTTTAAATTCAAATACAATTTCTTATAGCGCTGCAAAAATTTGGTATAGTGGATTCTTTATGACAGACATAAAAATAACCGGTTTTGTATCTTATGCTAATAATGGTTTACCTACATCTGATCCTTGGACAAATTATTTACTTAATGGTAATGGTGTTTACAAATTTAAAGAAGGTGATACTATACCATTTACTCTATACAATGTGGGTTTAGTATATTATTACTACAACACAAACATTGGTCAATTTAGTTATTTGATTTCAGGAATATGCTTAATATTCTGTTCGTATGTTTTGCTGGTTGCAGCATTGGGATTGGTAAAACGTTTATTCTATTTAACAACACTGTTTATTATTTCTCCACCAATATGTGCTACATATCCTTTAGATGATGGAAAGATTTTAGGTAATTGGCGTAGTGAGTTTATAAAATATTCACTTTCTGCGTATGGAACAGTTGTGGTGTTAAATATTTTCTTGATTATCTTACCACTAATATTGCAACTCAACTTATTCACATCTAGTGATTTCCTGATTCCAACATTAGGTGCAGCACTTGCAAACTATTTTGCAAGAATACTTATTGTTATTGGTGGACTGCTATTCTTTAAGGATGCAACAAAGGCAATATCTGGCATTATTGG
>CAMOCI010000092.1 GCA_946610635.1 uncultured Clostridia bacterium
CATTTCATCATCTTCTAAATCATCGTTTTTTGATGTATTATTCTGCATGTTCTCAGTTTTGTTTAGATCGGCATTAGATTTGCTGTTCTTTTTTTCAAAATGATCTTTAAAATGTTCTTTTGCCTGCTCATAAGAAACAACAATTTTATTAATACTCTCCATTTCTGCTTTCATCAAGTTAAGTTCATCATTAATTTCTTTAACTTCTTTGTATTTTTTTGTTATTTCCTCTTTCATATGCATTGCAGAAAGTTGGTCATCAGTCTTATCATATTCTTCTCTTAATGCATTATATTCATTTGCTTTTTTGTTGTATACATCAATCATGTTATTATATACTTCTACCAATCCATTATATTGTTCATCGTATTTTAAGTTATAAAGTTGAACAATCATATCTAAATAATGCTCATCTCTTTCCAAAATATTTGAACCCAAATGTGTTATAATGTGCAAGTTCGTTTTTATAATATCATCGCTTTGTTGTTTAAAATATTTATATAATAGTTCAGAAACTTCTCTAAGAGGTTCAAATGCTTCACTCATGAGGTCATTTGAAATTTGCATTGCCTTTCTGTAATTTCTTGAAACTAATCTATCCCAAAAAATCGCCTTTTGCTCATCGTTTAATTCTTCAAAACTCTTTTTAAATTCAAGCGGTGCGATATATTGCATTTCTTCAAATGAATCAAAATCTAAAACAGTCTTGATTTTTTTGTTTTTAAGTTTATTTAAATAAAATGATTCATTGATAATATTTTCGCCATTGCAAATATTTTCCATTATTTGAATTGATGTCAAATCTTTCATATAAAAAGCACCAACATTTAATGCACCTTCATATTTTTTGCCTACCAACACGACACCAGTCGAATTGTAGTTTTCAAATTCCTTAATGTCTTTGTTGTGAATTTGTTTGTAGGCAAATCTAGTAACAGCAATTTTGTGAGCTAAATCGAGTTTTTCCCAGACATAAGGATGATATGCTAATGCAAAATTGTTTTTGTTAATTTGCAAAGTAGTTGTAGTATTATTATTGTTGATAAAAATAATGGAAAACCCGAAATCAACCAATAATTTTTCAGACTCTTTGATAGCATTATATATATCTTTTTTTCTTTGTTTAATCTCTTTTTTGGTCAATTTTTCTTCCATTAATCCCTCTCACAAAAATAATACCATGTCTTCTGTTTATTGTCAATATTGATTTATTATTTTAACATATTCTTTATAAAATTTTTTTTGACTCATTGATTTACCACAAAAAAACAGGCATAAGCCTATTTTTGTTTATTCAGCCTTGAGGCTTGCGCACTTGATCGCCTTTGTGAGCTCTCTCTGATGAACAGCACAGCAACCTGTTTGTCTGTGTGACAAAATTTTACCATTTTCTGTGATATATCTCTTGAGTTTGTTCACATCTTCGTAACGCGTAGGTCGCTGGTTCGAACCCAGTCACCAGCTCCACAAAAATTATAAAACAACAAGTGAAAAGCTTGTGTTTTTTTAATAATATCATAAGTATTTTGTTGAAATCTCAGTTTTATCATAAAATTTAATGTTAAGAGTTTTAATTTATTTATTTGATAGTGAATCATTTTTACATAGTGAGTCTTTTAATTTTTTTTTAAATAAAACGATGTTTAATATATATTTGTAAAAATATGTCTAAACTTGATTTTTAATTAATTATTTGATATTATATAAACATTATGGCAAAAAAGATTAGTATAAAAGATAATAAAATTTTAAGCACAATAGTTATTGTTATTGCACTGTTTTTTGATTTTGGTTTTAGATTTATACCAGCACCAAGCGGTATGAGTCAAGATGCTTTTGGAGTGATAGGTATTTTTATAGGTAGTTTGATTTTGTGGCTAACTATATCTATTGACTGGCCTAGCATTTTGTGTATACTTGCACTTGGGCTACTACCTAGTTTTGGTTTTACAAACGCATTTACAAGTAGTTTTGGCAGTGAAACATTTATATTTTTAATGTTTACATTTGTTTGCACTTATGCATTATCTAAAACAAATATAATAAAACGAATTGCCGTTTGGTTTATAAACACAAAACTAGCAAAAAAAAGTGGTTGGCTTTTTGTTACTATGTTTTTGTTATCTGTTTTATTGCTTGGTATGTTTATGTCACCAACAGTTTTGTTTGTTGTGCTTATACCTATACTTGAACAAATATTTGAAATTGCAAAAATTGAAAAAGGTGAAAGAATAGGCAAACTTTTATATATCGGCATGGCATTTTGCGTATCAATATCATCTGGTATGACGCCTATTGCACACGTATTTCCTGTTCTTGCACTAAAAACAGCTGGTTTAACAATTAACTATATATCATATATGGCATTTGCAATACCTGTTGGCTTGATAGTGTTTGCATTAATGTTATTAATGTTTAAACTATTTTTAAAACCTGATGTTACAAAATTAACAAATCTTGACACCACAGTACTACAAAATGAATTACCAAAAATGGATTTAAAAGAAAAATTAACGTTATCAGTATTTGCAATTGTTGTATTTTTATGGATTACTCCATCACTTTGTTTAGATAATATGGTGTTTACTATTATTTTATTTTCAATTTTCTTTGTTGCAACAGTACTGCTTTGCATTAAAGTAATTAAAAATTCAATATTAACAAAATCCAAAACAAATTTAGTTTTAGGTATTATTTATTCATCTTTATTATTAATTGCTGCAATAACATTTTTAACATTATTATTTACAAATTCTTTTAACTTATTTGGTTACATAAACAGCACAAAAATTACTTTTTTAATTCTATTTGCAATATTAATTTTATTTTTAGTGCTACATAAATTTATAAATAATATATCAGAGCATAAAAAATTTACTGCTAGTCTAATTGCTGTTATATGCTTATCATTAATCTCAACATTTTTTATTATATTCCCTAATTTAATTGTAACTACATTAGAGTTTATTAGTAACTGCAAAACGGCATTTCCACCAATAGTAGGTACACTGCTACTCTGCATAATAAAGATTGATAACAAGCCACTGGTTACCATACAAGATGCATTTAAAAATGGGATACCTTGGAGTAGCCTTATGATGTGTGCTGGTACTTTAGCCCTTGGTTCAGCACTTACAAATAGCGCAATAGGACTTAAAACTTACATAGAAACAAATTTAACTTCTGCACTAGGTGGACTATCACAAATTGTAGTGCTAATAATATTTGTAGTATGGGCTCTTATTCAAACAAATTTGTCATCTAACATGGTTACAGCAACACTTGTTTCTGCAGTTGCAAACACACTACTACTCGGCATATCTTCAACACTTGTTTTACCATGCGTTATATCAATAATTGGTATGCTAAGCGCTTATGCATTTGCCACCCCACCAAGTATGCCACATATTGCAATAACAACATCATCAGGCTATGCAAACACAAAAGATGTGTTTAAGTTTGGATTAATTCTAATGGCAATAAGTATGATTATATCACTTGCTATTGGCTACCCACTTGGTGCATTATTAATGAAATGAAAGGAGTATTTA
>CAMOCI010000093.1 GCA_946610635.1 uncultured Clostridia bacterium
TAAAGAATAAAACCTTTGTATTTAAATATAATTTTATGGGCATTATGCCCATTTTTTGTGCATTATTACTTAAAATTTTATTATTAATTTAAAACAAATATAAATTATGTATTAATACTAAATAAAATATAAAAAATGCTTGAAAAATGTAAAAGAGTATGGTAAAATATAATGTTTCAAAATACACACCTTATGCAATTTGGTGACCGTTGCCATTTTTTTATGGTTGACACCAGAGTTATAAAGCATTTGGGAGGACTAAAAACGAGGAGGATTTTTTTTAATGTCAGTTATTTCAATGAAACAATTATTAGAGGCAGGTGTTCACTTTGGCCATCAAACAAGAAAGTGGAACCCAAAAATGGCAAGATATATCTACACAAGTAGAAATGGTATCCATGTTATTAACCTCGAAAAATCATCAGAATGTGTTGATGTAGCATATGCATACATGAGAGATGCAGTTAAAGATGGCAAAAGAGTTTTGTTTGTAGGAACAAAAGCTCAAGCAACAGAAGCAGTTAAAGAAGCTGCTGAAAAATGTGGAGAGTACTATGTAAATAGTCGTTGGCTTGGTGGTACACTCACAAACTTTAAAACTATTCGTTCAAGAATAGATAAATTAAACAAACTTGAACAAATGGAAAAAACAGGTGAATTTGACTTGTTGCCTAAAAAAGAAGTTGCACTTTTAAAAGCAGAGCAAGAAAAGCTCACAAAATTCCTTGGTGGAATTAAGGATATGACAAAACTTCCTGGCGTTATCTTTGTTGTAGATAGCAAAAAAGAAGAAATTTGTGTTAAAGAAGCAAAACTTTTGGGTATTCCTGTAATTGGTCTTATAGATACAAATTGCAACCCAGATATGATTGATGTTGTTATCCCAGGTAATGACGATGCAATTAGATCAGTTAAGCTTGTTGTTAATGCAATGGCAGATGCTGTTATTGAAGCAAAAGAAGGCGAAGAAGGACTTGCTGCAAGAAAGAAAGCAGAAGAAGAAGCGGAAGGTGTAAAAGAAGAGCCAAAAGCTGAAGAAACTGAAATTAACATGGAAGAAGTTTTAAAAGCAGAACCTGTTGAAGCAGTTAAAGCAGAAGATGAAGAAGAAAAAAAGCCAGCTAAAAAAAGAGCTGTAAAAAAGCCAGCTAAAAAAGAAGAAGCTAAAGAAGAAATGAAAGAAGAAAAAGCAGAAGAAGCTGATGAGCCAGCTGACAAAGCTAGCGAATAAGGAGATATTTTATGGCAGTTAGCACACAAGATATTGTTAAACTTAGAGAAAGAACAGGCGCAGGTATTATGGACTGCAAAAATGCTTTGATTAAAGCAGAAAATGATATTGATAAAGCTTGTGACATTTTAAGAGAATTAGGCGTTGCAAAAGCAGCAAAAAAAGCAAACAGAATTGCAGCAGAAGGTGTTGTTCATTCATATATTCACATGGGTGGCAAAATTGGTGTTTTAATTGAAGTTAATTGTGAAACAGACTTTGTTGCAAGAAGTGATGCATTTATGGACCTTGTTAGAGATTTAGCTATGCAAGTAGCAGCTTCTGCACCAGAATTTGTTTCTAGAGAAGAAGTTTCTGCTCAAAGAGTTGAAAAAGAAAAAGAAATTTTGAAAAATGAAGCTCTTAACGAAGGAAAGCCAGAAAAAATTATAGATAGAATTGTTGAAGGTGGAGTAAATAAACTTTATGGCGAAATTTGCTTGCTTGAACAAAACTTTATTAAAGATCCATCTAAAAAAGTTTTAGATGTTATCAATGAAGCAGTTGCTAAAATTGGTGAAAAAATCAATGTTAGAAGATTTACTCGTTACGAAATGGGTGAAGGCTTAGAAAAAAGACAAGATGACTTTGCTAGCGAAGTTATGAGCCAAATGAAAGGTAATTAATTATACAAAAAAAGAGTAGCTTTTGCTATTCTTTTTTTGTGTAAAAAAACAAAATAACTTTGCATAGCACTTAAAATTTTCAGTAAAATGATAATGATATGCAAAAATATTGGTACTATGCAAACTAATTATTCTTTTATGTTTTTAAACATTTATCATTAATAATACTGCTTGTGAATAATTATATTTTATGAAAAAGATTAAGTTTAATAAAAAAGTAATTTCTACATTAATAACTAATGCTTTAATTGTAATAGCAATATTTGCAGTTTTTAGCGTTTGTTTTTGGACGGACAGTACTGCTGTTGTTAGTTCTACTGGTTACAAAGCAATTTATAGGGGAAATGAGAACAATAAAAATGTTTCACTTTGTATTAATGTATATTGGGGCACAGAGTATATAGAAGATATGCTAAAAACCTTAAAGGAATCAAATGCAAAAGCAACTTTTTTTGTTGGTGGCATGTGGGTTAGTGAAAATAACGATTTATTAAAAAAGATATATGAGAATGGGCACGAAATAGCCAATCATGGTTATTATCATAAAGACCACAAGCAAATTGATTACGCCCGTAATGTTCAAGAAATTGATTATACACATAAACTCGTTAAATCTATCATAAATTATGATATGTCTTGCTTTATGCCGCCAAGTGGTAGTTTTGGTATTCAAACGCTTGAAGCCGCTGAAAGTTTAGGGTATAACACAATTATGTGGAGTAAAGACACTATTGACTGGCGTGACAAAGACACAAATTTGATATACAAACGTGCAATAAAAAATATGCAAAATGGTGATATAATATTAATGCACCCAACAGAGTGTACAAAAAATGCGCTTAAAGACATTATTATAGCATATCAACAAAATGGTTTTAATTTAGTTACTATAAGTGAAAATATTTCAAAATGAATTACTAATAATTTAATTGATAAAAAATCAATATTTAGTTTTGCTTTTATTGATTTTTTTTATTGTTTGTAGTAAACTAAAAATAAATAATGAGTGGAGATTTAAAGTTAATGAAAAGAAGAAAACAAATATTTTTATTGTTACTAATTTTTGTGCTGTCTTTTTGTGGTTTTTTTGCAACTGGATGTCTTAATGACAATGATAACGATAAGCAAAATACAGATATATCTCAAAATGATCCAGAAAGAGATGAAGACAACAAAGATGATGAAGATGATAAAAACCCAGAAGTTCATGATAATGATAATGACAAGACTCAAACAATAAATATTGTTGGTTTTGGAGATAGTATTTCGGCAGGATATGCTGTTGAAGGTAGTGATATGTATGATGCATATATTTCGTACGAAGATGGCGATTCTATAATTAATTCAATGTGCTATACAAATTTAATTGCAAATCAACTTAAACAAAGCTGTGAAAGCGTAAATGTTAAAAGTTATGCTAAAAGTGGCGATAAAACTTCGGATTTAATTAGCAAATTAAATGATAAAACAAATTATCCAAATTTAGAGAATGATGTAAAGTCTGCTGATATAATAACTTTGTGCGTTGGTGCAAATAATGTTTTGGGTGTAATGTTAGATAATTTAGGAAATTATTTTACAGGCACTGTAACGCTTAATGAAATTGAAGCACAATTACAACAAGGA
>CAMOCI010000094.1 GCA_946610635.1 uncultured Clostridia bacterium
GCACTTGTTGTTGTGCCGTCACCTGCTACATCATTTGTTTTTATGCTAACTTGTTTAAGTAAACTTGCGCCCATGTTTTCAAAAGCATCTTCAAGTTCAATATCTTTTGCAATAGTAACGCCATCATTTGTAATTAATGGAGTGTCATATTGCCTATCTAGCACAACATTTCTTCCTTTTGGTCCAAGTGTAATTTTAACAGCATTTGCAACTGCATCAACGCCTGTTTGCAACTTTTTTCTGGCTTCGTCACCAAAAATAATTTTCTTTGCCATAATATCTCCTTATATATAAAATTATAAAAATTATCAAGTATTAATAAAAATCACTTAAAATAGCATATATTTTTAAAAAATATGTTAATTTTAATAAATACAATATTTGTTTTACCATAAAATAGTATTTTTTTTATTCAATAACCGCCAAAATATCGGCTTGTTTAACAACAATATATTCTTTATCTTCAAGTTTAATTTCACTGCCTGCGTATTTAGAGTACACAACTTTATCGCCAACATTTACAAGCATTTCAATTTTGTTGCCATCAACGTAGCCACCTTGTCCAACTGCAACAACTCTTGCAATGGCTGGTTTTTCTTTTGTGCTAGTTGGTAAAAAAATTCCGCTAGCAGTTTTTTCTTCTGCTTCAATTTGTTCCAAAACAACTTTGTCTAGTAATGGTTTAATTTTCATTTTTTTCTCCTTATTTTTGTTGCATAAATTTTTGCTAAGCTAGATTTAAATAAATAATTTTTGTTTTAATTTTTAAAAAATCTTTAAAAATATAACAAGCAAAAACAAACAATTCTTTGCATATATATATTTTATAAATATTTTTTTGTGAGGTCAAGTTTTTATGCCAATAATTCAAACAGATGGTGGCTATATCTACAAAACAATCAAAAAAAGGACAAACTCCAAAGCAAGATTTTTAGTCTTGTTATTTTTTTGTAGTTTGGCGATAATTGCAGGCATATTTTATCTTTTTACAAAGGTAGATTTTGCTGGTGTATTTAATTTAAATAAGTTTCAGATTTTTGAAGAAAAAAATTATTATGCTGTTTGTGTAAATTCTGGCGATGATTTTTCTTACACTTCTCAATTTGTAAATGATATAAAAATGCAAGGTGGTGCAGGATTTGTTTTAACCTATCACAACCAATATTATTTAGTTGCAAATATATATGATAATCTAAGTGATGCAGAAAATGTGTCACAAAGCATAAATGGAATTGATACACAGGTTTTGACGATAAAACTCAATAAATTAGTACTATCAAAAAGTTTTGATACACAGCAAATAAATACATTAAAAAATAGTTTGAATTGTGTAAACAAGGCGTACGAAAATTTGTATAATCTATCACTTTGTTTAGATAAAGGTGAACTTTTAGATGCCGAAGTAAAGCAAAAATTGCAAGTTTTTAAAGAAACTTGTCAACAAGATAAAGAAATGCTATCTCAGGCCTTTCAAAATAATTTTGAAAGTATTGTTACTCGTGCTAAAATATTTGCAAGCGAACTTGTTACAAACATAATTATGCTTCAATCAAGTCAAAATTTATCAAGTGACATAAAATATACTCTTGCAAGCACAATATCAAGTTTTTTGCAATTACAACAAAATGTTACAAAAAATTAGTTCGTAAATCACAAAAGATAATTAAAAATGGTTTGGGGTGATTTATGGGATTATTAAAAACGATAATTAGCAATTTTGTTAAAGATAAACAAGATATTAAACAAGTTAAGATTGATGATACAATAAAAAAATATGATGGTGTAAACATGAATAGCCTTGTGGTTTACGCACCAAAAAATATTTTGGAATTAAATAAGGTTATAGACTGTGTTGCAGGTGGGCAAGCGGTTATTATTAATTTTGAGAGTGTAAAAAAAGCGGACTATCAAAGTTTTGCTGACTATTTAAGTGGAGCACTTTACACACTTCGTGCAAAAATATCAAGACTTCAAAATCAACTTTATATCATCATGCCAAAATCAGTTAAACTAGCAACTTTATAATAATTTTATTCGCAAGTATTAATTATAAAATAGTCTTTTAACAAAAAATCACTAATTATTTTTATTTAGTGATTTTTTAATTTTTATCTTCATCTTCTTCTTGCACTAGTGTTTCGTAAACATTTTCGTATATTGTTGGAGCAGAGTTCTTCCAAACCTTGCAAGCATTTATTGCCGCTTTTCTGCTAGGGTAAACAATTTTTATTTCAAACAAATTTTGCGCTTCTAACGGGTCTTTAATCTTTAATGATACTGTGTAAGAGCCATCATTATTTTTAAAGTAATTACCAACATATTCTTGTGCACGTTTAAAAGCAAGTCTATTTTCTTTTGCGAAATTTGCAATTTCTTCTCTTGTGCTAGATGGTATTTTTAAAAAAAAGTTACTTAAACAATTTCTACCATCATAGGTAATGTTAAATCTATCTCCGTCACCAGTATTTGTTTTTGCAATATAGCCAACATCCAAAAGTTGCCACATAACATCTTTACAATCCATATATCTTAGCCACATATTTCGGCTTGTGCAAATATCAATTATGCTGTCTTCTGTAAGTGGAATTTCCATTTTGTCCATAACAAACAAAAAGATTAGTTTGTTTGTTGTGTTGTCTGGCACAAATACGGGATTGTTCATCCAATTTGTATTTTTTTTCACGACTAAACTCCTAAAAATATTCTATCACATTTTTTTTGCAAAGTAAATAAAATATTTTTGCTAGTTTAAATATTTGTGATATAATTTAAGAGTAGGAGTTTTTATGTTTAAGGTTTCTAATGAAGAATTATCAAAAATAGCACAGTTTATCGCTAGTTGTGATGATATGATTAATGGCAAGTTTATTTTGGCAGATGTCAAAATTACAAAAGTACTAAATATGATTGCAGGTAGTGAAGAATTATATAGATACATAAGTGAGTGTATGGTTGGCTTTGATTTTGTTAAGGAATATCATAGGGCAGAAGTTAAAAATGGTTTAAATGGTGGTTTTTTTGCTGTGCCAACCGATCCTAACAAATTAGTTGCTTTTGTGTTTTGCGTGCTTGTTGAATGTGATGCAAAAAGACTTGATTTCTATAATTTTATCAATGAAAATTTTGGCAAAGAAAGCAAGAGTGAAGCATACAAAAATTTTGCAAATGAATTATTAGTGCCTTTTAAAGAAATTATATCATCTCATTTTGGTATGGGTGGGGTATCAAATCAAACTATGGAAGAAATGAAACAGTCTTACACGCAAGATTTGATGGAAGCACCTATATTTGAAAGTCAAAATAATAATACCTATATAGATGGCAGTTTTAAAGAAGGTGAACAATTTGCAAATATGTATGAGCAAAATGTAAATACTCAATATCAAGATTCTATGCAGAATTCTTATTATCAAAATGGTGCAGAAAATGTTGATAGTCAAAATCATGAAATTTTGCCTTCAAATAATAAACAGACCGAAAAACAAAATGATGCTTGGAAAGA
>CAMOCI010000095.1 GCA_946610635.1 uncultured Clostridia bacterium
TTTTATTTATTATTAAATTTTGTTTAAATATTATTATCTTCAATAAATTTTTGATTATGTAAAACCGAACTATGATATGGTTTTATTTTTTTTGCGAGCTTATGATATTTTTTAAAATTACTATAATCATTTATATTGTAATAGCAAAAACTAAGTTGCAAGTAAGGTATAAAATCGTTATAATCTTTTTCTACAAAATTTCCTGATTTTTCATCAATTGTACAATTTAACGCTGTTTTATACCAAAAAACAGCATTTATATAGTTTTTTTCTAAAATATATAGATAGCCTAATTTGCAACAAATATTTGCAGTTGGTAGATAGTTTTTTAAACAATCAATCAAAACATCTTTTGCTTTTCTTTGTTGATTTATAAATAAATAGCAATCACTTAAAACCAAATATGCATCTAAAATGTTTGGCAAAAATTTATTATTCATACATAAAAAATGTTTTAGAACCATAATTGTTTTTTTGTAGTATTTATTGTAAAAAAGTTCTTTTGCATAATAAAATGTTTCTCTTGCGTTTAATTTTACGCCTTTTTTTATGTTTTTTTGATAAAGTTTCAGGTTTCTTTTGTTATTTTTGTTAATTTCAAGTTTTTTGTGTTGTATTGCAATATCACAAAATTCAATTCTACCAAATGGTGATATGCACTCATGAACAAATCCGTTAAATTTAGCGCTTACACAATTTTTAATTATTCTTTCTCTATAATATTCAAATATTGGCCTATTATTTTTATCAAAAGCAATTTGATATTTTAACATATAAGTTTCGGCACTTAAATTTTGTTTAAGTTTCAAAATTTTTTTGATGTTGCTTTGGTTTATTACATCATCAGCATCAATCCACATAAGGTACTCGCATGTTGCAAATTGTAGACTAAAATTTCTTGCCTTTGCAAAATCATCTTGCCACACAAAATCATAAACCTTATTTGTATATTTTTTTGCAATATTTTTAGTATTATCAGTAGAGCCAGTATCAACAATAATTATTTCGTCAGCAAATTTTTTAATACAATTAAGGCATCTATTTAAAACTTTTTCTTCATTTTTAACTATCATACAAACAGAAATTTTGCTCATGATTGTTTATATGATTAAAATTTGAATTGTGTTTAATCATAATTATTCTTATATTATGATTCTTTTGTCTCTTTTAGTATATCATTTTGTAGTTAATTTTCATAGATTATTTTGTGAATAGTTTTAGTGAATATATAATTTTGAAAGATGTTATAAAAAATAATTTTAAAGTAATAAAGCAAAACTGCACAGCAAAAAAAATATGCGCAGTTGTAAAAGCAGATGCTTATGGAATAGGTGTACAAAATATTGTTAATCAAATTGATGATGATATTGATTTTTATGCAGTTGCCTGTTTTATGGAAGCCGAAAAACTGAAAAGTTTAACAAAAAAACCTATTTTGGTGCTTAACTTTGTGCCCAAAAATAGTATTAAACTTTGTATTGAAAATAATATTAGTATTACCATTGGTAGTATTGAACAAGTTAAAGTTTTGCAAAAATACTTTAAGGATAATATTGATGCTTTTCAAAAACATAAAAAACTAAAAATACATTTTGCAATAAATTCTGGAATGAACAGAATAGGTTTTTGCAACGAAAAAGAATTTTTGCAAACATTACAAATTATAGATAATTTAAAAGATAATGTTTTTATAGAAGGTATATTTACTCATTTTTTTGATGCAGAAAATTTTAAAGAAACCAAAAAGCAAATTTGTATATTTAATCATTTTGTAAAACTTTTAAGTGTTAATTTTGATATATCAAAAATAATAAAACATGCGTGCAATAGTTTAGGTGCAATCAAGTATAAACAGTATAATTTTGATATGGTAAGAGTTGGCATAGCGCTATATGGCAACTTGGATGCAAAAAAACAAAAGTCGAAATCAGTAAAAAATGTTAAACAAAATTTGAATGATGTTATAAACTTACATAGCAAAATTATTAATATTGAGAATGTTAAAAAAGGACAGTTTGTTGGTTATGGTAAAAATTATATAGTACAAAAAGATATGGTTGTTGGTACGGTACCGCTTGGCTATGCGGATGGCATTTTTAGAAGTTATGCAAAAAATGGTAAAGTAATTTGCAAAGGTAAGTACTGTAAAATATTAGGCAATATTTGTATGGATATGTTTATGATAGATTTAACCAATGTTAAAGCAAAATTGTTTGATAAAGTAATAATTATTGGCACAGATAATTTTGGCAATAAAGTATCAATAAATGATTTTGCAAAAAAATGTGGCACAATTTCTTATGAAATTTTAACGAGTATTAAACAAAATAGATTTAATATAAAAACAAAAAAATTTTAACCATAAAAATTTAAAAGTTTTATATGGTATATTATTATATATATTTATAAATAAAGTCTTTTTTAAAAAAACACTTAATTTTAACAAAAAAACAACAATTATTGCTTAAAAAATGCTAATTTTTTTTAAATTCATTGAAAATATAATGTAAATTTGCAAATATGAACACATAATAATATGATAACTAAATGTGAACATTTTATATTATTGTTGTCAATTAATTTGTTTTATAGTAAAATAATGATGTGAGAGTTATTGCGGGAAAATTTAAAGGAAAAATACTTAAAGAATTTGAACTACAAACCACAAGGCCAACAGCGGATTTGGTTCGTGGTGCGCTTTTTAATGTAATAGGCTTTAACATTGAAAATGCTAGTTTTTTAGATTTGTTTTCTGGCACTGGTGCTGTTGGTATTGAGGCATTAAGCAGAAGTGCGGGCAAATGTTTTTTTGTTGATGCTAACAAAGATGCAATAAAGTTGATTAACAAAAATTTACAAAGTATTGACGCAAATAACTATGAAATATATTTTGAAGATTATAAATTAGTTTTAAAAAAGTTTTCACTAAATAATTATTTATTTGATATAATTTTTTTAGACCCGCCTTATGCCACAAATTTGGCCGAAGATGCGATTAAAATCATTTTAAATAACAACTTGCTAAACAAAAATGGTATGATTGTTTGGGAGCACGATAGTTCAAAATTAAATTATATCAAAACAACTTTTAAAAATGTAAAAACTAAAAAATATGGTAAAAAATATTTAACTTTTATTAGCGTATAAATATAATTAAAAACGCATAAATATGCATTATTTAATGCATTTAAGTATTTTGTTTATTTATTTTGAAGATATGTTTATGCAAAAATTTGGAGAAATTAAAAATATAGAAACAATAAATATAAAAAATGGATTTCCGCCAGCTGACGTTGCAGTTGCAAATATGGAGATTGAGATAGATGCCTTAACATTTGCTGGTAAAAAAGCCGTTAAAGTTATTCATGGCTATGGCTCACACGGAGTTGGTGGAGAAATTAAAAAACAAGCACATGCCAGGCTTGTTGAACTAAAAAAGGAAAAAAAGATTTTAGATTTTGTGCCAGCTGAAAGATTTGGAGAACTGCAAAAAAATAGCG
>CAMOCI010000096.1 GCA_946610635.1 uncultured Clostridia bacterium
AGTGCAGATTCTTGCTCTTCGTTTAAAATGTGTTTTCTATTATTTAACACTGCCTTTATTTTGTACTCATAATCTTTAAATCTTTCATCTGAAAGTAAGTTATTAAAGTATTCTGAACTTAATGAAGCGAGTTCTGGTTCAATATAAGCAATCATCTTTGCTATATTAGTATTTATTAAATTTAATTGTTGTTCATATTCTAAAAATTTGTTATTGTTTAGGTCTATATCATGATTAAGCATTATATAATTGGCAAGCTTATTTTCCAACATTTCAATCTCATCAGAAAGCCTATAATAATTATATAATTCACCAGGTTTTTTTAATTTTCCTTTAAAATTTAAAATAAATTGGGATTTTTCCTGTATTTTTTTTAAATTTTCGTTAAATTCATCTTCATTTTTAAAAATATCTATTAAGTTCCATTTATATTCTTGTGTCGCATTTTTTCTATCCATAATATTACTCCTGATGCATATTATATCATTATTAACAATAATTGTAAAATTTACGCTTATGGTTTTTTGATTTTTACTATATTATTTTTTATTAAAATATTCTTTTAGGGAATCTTCTATAATTATAAATTTAATTTTTGTTAAATTCATTATGATTTTTGTTGTGTATATGATATACTTATTCGGTAAAAATTTAATTAAAGATAGGTGAAAATGAAAACAGATATTGAAATTGCAAATAGCAAAAAAATGAAAAATATTGAAGAAATTGCAAAAAAACTTAAAATCAATACTAAAAATTTGATTTTTTTTGGAAAATATAAAGCAAAAATTAATATAAAGCAAAAAAATAATTTAGGTAAATTAATTTTGGTTACCGCAATTAATCCAACAAAAGCAGGTATTGGCAAAACAACTGTTTCTATTGGACTTGCTGACGCTTTTGCACTTAAAAATAAAAAAGTTTGTCTTGCACTTCGTGAACCTTCGCTTGGCCCTGTATTTGGAATTAAAGGTGGTGCTACTGGCGGTGGATATAGTCAAATTCAACCTATGGAAGATATAAACTTGCACTTTAATGGTGACTTTCATGCAATAACTAGTGCAAATAATTTGCTATGTGCAATGATTGATAATCATATTTTTCAAGGCAATGAGTTAGACATAGATGAAAATAATATAATGTTTAATCGCTCTTTAGATATTAATGATAGGGCTTTGAGAGATTTGAATATAAATTGTAAAAATTCACATACTGAAAAATTTAATATAACAGCCGCAAGTGAAGTTATGGCAATTATGTGCATTGCAAAAGATCTCTATGATTTAAAAGAAAGACTTGGAAATATTATTATTGCATTAAATAAAAAAGGTAAACCAATTTTTGCAAGAGATTTGCATGCAGAAGATGCTATGACTATACTCTTAAAAGACGCATTCAAACCAAACTTGGTTCAAACACTTGCTGGTACTCCTGCCATTGTACATTGCGGCCCATTTGCAAATATTGCTCATGGTTGTAATAGTATTGTTGCAACAAAACTTGCTATGAGTTTGGCAGATTACACCATAACCGAAGCAGGTTTTGGCAGTGATTTAGGCGCTGAAAAGTTTTTGGACTTTAAGTGTAGACTTGCGGGATTAAAACCAAACTGCGTTGTAATTGTTGCAACTATTAGAGCATTAAAACTGCATGGTGGCGCATCTGAAAAAGAACTTGCACAAGAAAATTTGCAAGCGCTTAAACAAGGTTTGCCAAATTTAATAAAACATATTAAAAATATGCAAGATGTATATCATGTGCCAACAGTAGTAACACTTAATAAATACGCAACAGATACAAAGGCCGAAGTTGAACTTGTAACAAAAATAGTTAGTCCTTATGCTAAATTAATTGTTAATGATGTTTGGAAAAAAGGTGGGGTTGGTGCAACTGCACTTGCGGATGAAGTGCTAAAAAAATGTGAAGAGGATAATAGTGATTTTACTTTTGCTTACGATTTAAATGATACTGTTCAAAATAAAATCAAATCAATCGTTACAAAAATTTATGGTGGTAGCGGCGTAAAATATAGTCAAAAAGCAAAAGAAAAGTTAAAAGTTATAAAAAAACTGGGTTACGAGAATTTACCAGTTATTATTGCAAAAACGCAATTTAGTTTAAGTGATGATAAAAATAAGCTTGGTGCACCAACAAATTTTGATGTTGAAGTTAATGATATAGAAATAAAATCAGGAGCAGGTTTTTTAGTTGTTATTTGTGGTTCTATGCTTCTTATGCCAGGTTTGCCTAAAACACCTGCTGCTGTAAATATGAAAATTGATTCAGATGGTAATGTCAGTGGAATATATTAAATGGAACATAAGTTCCATTTTTGTTTACTCTGTTTAACAATTTTTTAGATTATTGTTAATAATTTTATGTAAAAGTTAAAGTAATTTAATAAATATTATAAAATAAAAATATTGCAATTTTTTTAAAAAAAACATAAAATACCATAAAAAAATGCTAAAAATCAGCAAAAAACTATAAATTTTAAATTTTTTATTAATTTAGTATTTTTAAAAATCTAATTTTTTTAAAGTTATAACTAGACAAAATTTTATCTTTAACATTGTATGTATGTGCTGTAATTAAAATATCATCTAGTGTTCTATATTTATTTTGTATTAGTTTTGTAACGAGCATTGTATGGTGGTAGTCATTTTCGTTATTTTGCATCATTTGCACAATATCGCCAATTTGTAAATCATCAATATAGCATACTTTTGCTTTAACACCATACAAATCATTATTATTTGTTGCAAAATTAAAAAATTCATCAACACCAGTCCAACTAGGTGAGCGATTGTTTAGGTTAGAATAATACCAACCAAGTGGAGTGTATAGCATATCAATGCCACCATACCACAAACATTGGCTAACAAAATTCGTACAATCACCGCCTAGGTTTTCAAAATTATAAAATTTTGGATTATAACTATTCCACCAGTGATATGCGTATTCAATTGCCAAATCTCTATTATACATATATTTTATTATGAAATTTTGTCGTTTTAATTTACTAATTGCACTTTATTTATAAAATAATTATAATTAAATTTTGTTGACTATGATTTTTTAGTGTGTTAATATATTAATATAACTTAATTAAAGGTGTAAAAAAGACAAGTAGCCCACAACTTTGCTATGTAGAGAAGCCATTTATAGCTGAAAGATGGCAATAGGAGATGTGAAAGTGAAACCACTTTTTATCTTTAGCTGGTACGGCAAGTGCAAAAATAAGGTTAAACAATGTTTAACAAAATAAGGTGGAACCACGGTTAATATCGTCCTTTGCAATTTTTTTGCAAAGGCGTTTTTGTTTTTAGCACAAAATAATTTTAGATTAAGCCTACTTTAATTAAGTTTGGTTAAAATTATTAATATTATTTTTGTAAACTATGGAGGTTTTATGGATAGCGAAGGA
>CAMOCI010000097.1 GCA_946610635.1 uncultured Clostridia bacterium
TGCTTTTATAACTCCACTACGAGTTGCTTTTGGTTTGGCGCTGCTATCACTAAATCAATGGTTACTTGTTGGCACATTTAGTTTAGCAATTATACCATTTGTTGAAATTGCTAAATTACTTGCTAAAAAGTTTAGTAAAGAAAGATTAAAGTAGTTGTAAATTATAATTACTGTGATTTTTTAGTTGCAAAAGCATATCATTTGGTATTTATTTTATCTTTGCTTTATAAATTTTTTCACATTATATTTACAAACTATATTTGTTATGTTATACTTTAAGCGTAAAGAGGTGCATTATGGCAAAAAAATATTTTTATGATACAGAAGCGCAGGTTTTGTGGCAAGACAGAAAGAGATGGTGTGGTTTGCCATGGTCTTTTACGAGATATAGCATAATAAAAAAAGATGGCCAGTATGCAAAACTTGTAAATATAAATGGTTGGCTTACTAGTCATACAGAAGAAATTAATGTGTATAGAATTGATGATTTCGAAATTCATCAATCAATTATAGACAAAATGTTTGGTGTTGGCACAATTACTATTTATTGTAACGATGCAAGTTGTGATAAATTAATATTAAAAAATATAAAGGAACCTTTTAAGGTTAGACAACTATTAAATAAGCTTGTTATTGAAGAAAGACAAAGAGTTGGTGTTCGTCAAACAGAAATGCAATTTTAATAAAAAAGCAAACTATATTGTTTGCTTTTTTTATGCAGTTATTTGTTGATGTTTTAGACATTTTTTGTTATAATTCAAATATGGAAATAATAATATTGATAGTTTTAGTTGCGCTTGTTGCAATATCTTTAATTTTAAATTTTGTTTTACTTACTAAAAAATCGAATAGCAATTATATAGATATTTTAAGCGAGCAAAAAAAACTTTTTGCTGATATGTTAGATAAAACAAACGTGATGTTTGAAAATAGCATGCAATTAATTAGGCATATTAACGAATCTCAAATAAGTTTGATAAAAGCATATAATGACCATATTGTAGATAATATTAAGCTTATGAGTGAAGCAAATGCAAAAGAGTTAAATTTAGTTAATCAAAAGATGGCAGAAATGCTTGAAAACAATGCAAGAGATATACAAAAACTTGTTTTGGCTACTAGCGAAAATTTTAAAGAAATGCGAGAGAGTAACGAAAAGAAACTTGATGAAATGAGAAATGTTGTTGATGAAAAGTTAAACGCAACGCTTCAAGATAGATTAAACAAAAGTTTTGCACTTGTCAGTGAACAATTACAAGCAGTTACAAAAGGTCTTGGTGAAATGCAAACACTTGCAACAGGTGTAGGTGACCTTAAAAGAGTTATTACAAATGTAAAAACAAGGGGTACTTTTGGAGAAGTACAACTTGGTAATATTTTGGAGCAAATGCTTGCACCGAATCAGTTTGAAAGTCAAGTTAATACAAACGTAAGTAATAATGATAGAGTGGATTTTGTTGTGCACTTGCCAGGTAAAGATGATAAAGATATTTTGCTACCTATTGACGCAAAATTTCCTATGGAAGATTACGTGCGTTTACAAGAAGGTTATGATTCTGGCGACCAAACCTACATAGAAAAATGTCAAAAAGCACTTGAAGGCAGAATAAAAGAAGAAGCAAAAAAAATTTCCATAAAGTATATTTGCCCACCAAATACAACCGATTTTGCTATTATGTATTTAGCAACAGAAGGATTGTATAGTGAAGTAATAAAAAACAGCGCATTATTTGATAAATTGCAGCAAGAATATCATATTTTTGTTTGTGGACCTACAACAATCTCTGCACTTCTCAATTCATTACAAATGGGCTTCAAGACACTGGCAATAGAAAAACGTAGTGCGGAAATATGGAATATGCTTGCTGTGTTTAAAAAAGAATTTGCAACATATGTTGAACTTTTGCAAAAAACACAAAAAAAGTTAAGTGAAGCCGAGAGCACTATAGAAGATGCATCTAAAAAGAGCCAAAAAATTTCAAAGCAACTTTCAAAAGTAGAAGAAATTGGCACGGGAGATGATTTTTAATTAAAAACAAAAAAACCTTAATTGAAGTATTAAGGTTTTTTAAGTTCCATAACAAAAGTATCAATTATTTAATAATCAATAATTTTCATTTTTAATTTCAAAATAACTTTTTGGATGTTCACAAACTGGGCATACTTCTGGTGCAGACTTGCCAATTACAATATGTCCACAATTTCTGCATTTCCAAATTTTGTCACCATCTCGGCTAAACACAATGCCTTCTTCAATATTACCAAGTAATTTTAAAAATCTTTCTTCGTGTTCTTTTTCAATTTTTCCAACTTCTCTAAACAAAAATGCTATGTGAGTAAATCCTTCTTCTTCTGCAGTTTTTGCAAAATTTTCGTACATATCTGTCCACTCAAAATTTTCGCCACTAGCGGCATCTTTTAAGTTTTCTGTTGTGCTTGGCACAGAGCCACCATGCAAAAGTTTAAACCAAATTTTTGCGTGCTCTTTTTCGTTACCAGCTGTTTCTTCAAAAATTTCTGCAATTTGTTCATAACCATCTTTTTTTGCTTTTGATGCATAGTATGTGTATTTGTTTCTTGCTTGGCTTTCGCCCGCAAAAGCAGCCATCAAGTTTTTTTCTGTTTTACTTCCTTTAAGTTCCATATTTTCTCCTTATGTTTAATGTCTATATTATATCAATTAATTGATTATTTGCAAAATAAAAATGATATTTTGTTTATTTAAAACATGATTTATTTTTTTGTATAATTTGATATTGACAAGTAATGTCATAAAATTTATAATAGAAGTATGTTAAAAAGAATATATCACAAGTTTTGGGTATCAGATGCAAAACAAACTCAAAAAGTTAATTCAAAAGTTGATACACCAAATGTTGACAGTAAAAAAAACATAGTTTATGGACTTGATGGCAAAAATAATCTTTTAGATATTCATTATCCAAAAGATTGTGTTGATAAAAAACTGCCTACAATTTTTGTGATTCATGGTGGTGGCTATGTTAGCGGCAATAAAAATGATATTGATAGCTATGCAAGGTTGTTAGCAGACAAGGGTTTTTGTGTTGTAAATGTAGAGTACACAAAATGTGATGGTAAAGAAAATAAATATTTTAGCGACATTATAGCCGAGTTTTATGATATGTTTGATTATGTTAAAAATAATCCAATATTAAATAAACATATTGATTTTAATAATATATTTTTGGCGGGTGATAGTGCTGGCGCGCATATTGCTAGTATGGTGGCAAACATTCAAACCAATCCATTACTTAAAAGTGAATTTACAGAAAAAGAAGGGCCAAATGTTAAAGGTTTAATTTTTGCATCACCATTATTTGGTCCATATAAATTTGGTGGTTTTGCACCACTTAAAAATGAATTTGAAGATGTAGTGTATGGCAAGCAT
>CAMOCI010000098.1 GCA_946610635.1 uncultured Clostridia bacterium
TGTGGTGGAGAACCGAGAGAAATTGCTTTTGATAGAGCTATAAAACGTATGGATAAATTATTAGAAGCAGTTTATAATGCGGGTTTTGGTAATTTATATATTTGTCCAGAAACTATGGGCAAAAGTATGCAACTAGGTAGTGTAAAAGAAATTGTTGAACTATGTAAGTTTGACAAATGCTTAATACCAACGCTAGATTTTGGACATATAAATGCAGTTACAAATGGAACTCTAAAAACTGCGGAAGATTATTATAAGATTTTAGATTATGTATATAATGAACTTGGTGAGTTTAAAGCTAAAAATTTGCATATACACTTTTCTAAAATTGAATATACATCAAAGGGCGAAGTTAAGCATCTAACCCTTGATGACAAGGTTTATGGGCCAGAGTTTGAACCACTTGCAAAAGTTATTAAACAAATGGGTTTAGAACCAACCATCATAAGCGAAAGTAAAGAAAAAATGATGGAAGATGCAATAAAATTAAAAGAGATTTATAAAGAAATTGGAGGAAATTAAAAAATGCAAACAGGCGATATTAAAACAGGAATGACATTTATTTATGATGGAAAAATCTACACAGCAGTAGAGTGGCAACACGTTTGTCAACCAAGACTTGCAGCTTTTATTAGAGCAAGAATTAAAAATGTAGAAACAGGAGCAGTTTTGGAAAGAAATTTCAAAACAAATGAAGCGGTTGAAATTGTTTCTATTGAGAGAAAAGAAATGGAATATCTTTACAATGATAATGATATTTACTACTTTATGGATATGGAAACTTATGAGCAACTTGGCATTGCAAAAGATGATGTTGGTGATGCAATGAAATATGTTATGGAAAATACACCAGCAACAATT
This sequence comes from uncultured Clostridia bacterium, assembly GCA_946610635.1. GTDB lineage: Bacteria > Bacillota > Clostridia > Christensenellales > UBA1242 > UBA9845. The sequence goes on from CAMOCI010000098.1 coordinate 862, forward strand.
GAAAGAGTTAATGGTAAAGTTATCAATGTTGTACCACCAATATTTGTAAACTTAAAAGTTGTTGATACAGAACCAGCTGTTCAAGGCGATACATCAAAATCTGCCATGAAATCAGCTAAACTTGAAACAGGTTTAGAGATTAAAGTGCCACTTTTTGTTGGTAATGATGATACAGTTAGAGTTGATACAAGAACAGGCACATATCTTGAAAGATTATAATTAATAATAATATAAAAAATTGCTCATTATTTGAGCTTTTTTTTTGCCAATATTAATAATAAAAGTTTTTTTTATTTAAAAAAATGATTTAAACAAAAAATAGCCTATTTTGTCGTTTTGTTATATGAATTAAATTAGTTAAATACAATATATAAACAAAATAAATTAGGAGTTAATATGTTGAAGGATATTTTACCAGATTTTTTAATAAAACCATTAAGTCTTTTGAGATATGATGATTTGTGTGAAATTAGACTAAGGCTAAACAGACCGACAACGGTTAACTATAAAAATACTTATTATTTTTTAGGACAAGCTGGACTTTGCAATGAAAACGATGCAATTATAGCTACTAAGGAAACTATTCAATATGTAATATCTCGTGCAAGTAATCATTCGATCTATGCAGTTAATGATGAAATTAAAGAAGGCTTTATTTCAGTTAAAAATGGAATTAGAATAGGGCTTGCAGGTACAGTTACTATGCAAAATGGAAGCGTTTTAACGATAAAAAACATATCGTCAATAAATATTAGAATACCGCATCAAGTTATTGGTGCATCACTCAAAATATCTAAGTTTATATTTGATGATGATGGACATGTTTTAAATACATTAATATTGGGTGCTCCTGGCGTTGGAAAAACAACAATACTTAGAGATTTGTGTATGCAAATATCAAAAAAAAGAAAAGATTTAAATATATTACTTTTAGACGAAAGGCAAGAAATATCTGCATGCAGCGATGGAATACCACAGCTGAATGTTGGAATTTTTACAGACATTATAAGCAGTGGAAAAAAGAGTATAAATATTTTAAATGGAATAAGGAGTATGTCGCCAAACATTATTGTTGCTGATGAAATTGGTAACATTGATGATTTAAAAGCAATTGAATATGCAGTTAATTGTGGTGTAAGTGTAATTGCAAGTTTGCATAGTAAAGATATAATTGAATTTCAAAAGAAAAATGAATTTGAGAATTTAATAAATAATAGAGCATTTAAACGAATTGTGGTTTTATCACAAACAAATGGCAAAGGTACAATAGAAAATATATATGATGATTATTTTAGACCAGTTTTAGGATTTGTATGATTAAAATAATATCAATGGTAATGCTATTTTGTGCATCAGGTTTTTTGGGATTTCAAGTTGCAAATATATATAAAGATAAGCAATATTTTTTTGTTGATTTGTTAAATTTTACAAAAAATTTAAAAAATGAAATTTCATTTATGAAAACTGATATTTTATCAATTTTAAAAAAGTATGAATATAAATCAGATTTTAACAAGTATTTAAAAGAATATCAAAATTTATTAAAATTAAAAAATTATACAAAAATAGAAATTGATAAAATATTATACAGTTTTTCATTTTTATCAGATTATGAAAAAAACACTATAAATCAAATGTTTTTTGAACTTGGAAATATAGGCTATACAGAACAACTTGAAAGGTTAAATTTTTATGAAAATGTATATAAAGATGCGCTTGAAAGAAGTAGGCAAAAGAATGATAAAATGATACCTTTTTGTAAAAAGATGGGCTTTTTGATGGGGGCTTTAATTTGCATAGTACTTATTTGAGTTTGCATAGTACCAAATAGTATTTTGCATAGTATTATGCATAGTACTATGCAAAACATATTTTTATCTTTATATATTTTCAAAATGGAGGACTGTATGGGTGTTGAAATTATTTTAAAAATTGCAGCTGTTGGAATACTTACAAGTGTGGTAAATCAGGTGTTAAAATATTGTGGAAAAGAAGAAATATCAACATTAACCACACTTGCTGGACTTATTGTTGTACTTGTTATGGTTGTTAATTTAATTAGCCAGTTATTTAACACAGTTAAAGGTTTATTCTCTTTATAGGAGAACACTATGGATTTAATAAAAGTTGTTGCTGTTGGTATTATAACTGCGATTTGTGCTGTAATTTTAAAGCAGGTTAAGCCAGAACTTACTATTTTTGCAGTAATTACTGGTTCGATTGTTATAATATTTTTAGTTTTGCAAGCTGTTGGTGGTGTATTTGGTGAATATAAAGTTTTGCTTGATAAAACCGGTCTAAATTCTAACATTTTTGCAAGTGTTTTGAAGGTTATTGGTATTGGATATCTAGTTGAATTTACTAGTGATATATGTAATGATGCAGGAGTTGGTTCAATATCTCAAAAAATACTGCTTGCGGGTAAAGTTATGATACTACTTATGTGTTTGCCTATCATAAAAAATTTAATAAATATTATTTTGGAGTTTATACCTTA
>CAMOCI010000099.1 GCA_946610635.1 uncultured Clostridia bacterium
TGGAAAAGCACAAGCATTAGTAAATGCTGGTTCAATTGACAATGGTGAAGTTTGGTATAAACTTGGTGAAGATGGTGAATACAGCACACAAATTCCAACTGCAACCGATGCAGGAATATACAAAATATACTTCAAAGGTGTTGGAGATATAAATCACAAAGATACCGATGAAAACAGTTTGTATGTAATTATAGAAAAAGCAAACATTGAGTTTACTGCTCCTGTTCAACACACAGGTTTAACATATATTGGCAGAAATCAAAACATTATAAACATTGAAGAATTTGTTGGTGGAACAGTTTGGTATAAACTTGGTGCAAAAGGTGAATATAGCGTAGATGTGCCACAAGCAACACTTTGTGGAACATACACAATTTATTATAAAGTTGTTGGCGACAATAATCACAACGATATTGAAGAAACAATGGTTCAAACAACAATCAATCCTAATGATAAAACCTTATTGCGTTTAACAATATACGAAGCAAATGATTATTATGACAATATTGTTTCAGATTATCCATCAATTGCACAAACACTTTATAATGAAATTCAAAATGCAGAATATGTTGCTAACAATGACAATATTGTATCAGCACAAATAAACTATCAAATTAGTGCACTAAAAAATGCAAAAGAAACAGCAGAAGTTGAAATTGTAAAAACAAAAATTGATGCTATTGGCGAAGTTGAATTTACAAACGAAAGCAAAGAAAGAATTGACAGTGCGTATGAAGCATATTTGGATTTGTCTGATGAAGAGCAAGAAAGAGTTACCAATTATGCAAAATTGGTTTCTGCACAAGAAGAATATGAAGCTCTTGAAGTTGACCATGCTGCAGCAAATATTGTTATTATGAAAATCAATTCAATTGGTGTAATAACTTATGTTGGCAAAACAAATCCAAAAATTGAAGAAGCAAGAACAGCATTCAATGCTTTGACAATAAATCAAAAAATGCTTGTTGTAAATTTCAATATGCTACTTACAGCAGAAAACACATACAATGCACTTAAAGCCGCAAATGAAGTTACAAAATTGACTGACGAAACAAATAAAGTGACAATCAAAACACAAGATGGCATAACAATTCCAAATTCAGTTGAACTTAATGTTGAAGAAACTTCAAATGTTTCTGCTGAAGAAGGAAGTGCTGACTATGCTGCAATTACAGCAATGCTTGGCAAAAATGAGAAGATAGCAAAAGTATACAACATTAAACTTGTTGACGAAAATGGTGATGAAATTCAACCAAACGATATTGAAGAAGGCATGACAATCACACTTCGCTTGGAACTTCCACAAGGAGTATCTACAAGCGGACTAAAAATTTTGCATATTCACTCTGCAAATGATATGGAATATGTTGAAAACTATTCAGTTGAAGGAAACAATGTTGTGTTTAATGTAAACCGTTTGAGCGAATTTGCATTTGTTACCACAGCAGAAATCACACCAGAAGATAACACACCAACTAATTCTAACAATAATTCAAATGTGTTAGATATTATCGCAATAGTTCTTTCAAGTGTTGCAATATTCAGTGTTGCAGTAATCTCAATTTGCTACTTTGTTGTTCGCAAAAAAAGACATAAAATAATTGTAAAATAAAACAAAAATGGCTTAACAAAAATTGTTAGGTCATTTTTGTTGCATATTTGTTTACGCAAACAAATTTTTGGATATGACATAATTATAGTGTTTTGAAATATAACAAAATATATGTAAAATTTAAAAATCAAATAGATATGCCATCAAAAAATCAAAATTTACTAAAAATGGCTAGTGTGTTGCAAAAATTTTAAATTTTAGTTATAATTAAATTATGATAACAAAAACCATAAAAGAAGGAAATTTAAAACAAGTTAAGTTAAACAAAAAGACAAAGAATGTTAAAGAAAATAAAAATTTAAAGAAGTTAGAAAAAAGTAGTAAGTTATCTAATGTTCAAAATAAAGATACTGAAAACGAAAAACTTGATATTGACAAAAATATTGATAAACTTCAAATTGAAGCACCAGAAAAATCTAACAATCAAATTGAAAATAAAAACAAATCTTTCAATAATGAGCATTATAAAAATGAAAATATTGAAATAAAAACTAATAAAAATAAAAAAGATGAAAATAAAATCAAAAGGTTATTAAACAAACCAGATATAAGATATAGTGGAGTATTTTCATATCGTTCATTAAAAATTGCTGGTTTTTTGCTTTTAATTTTTTCTCAAATTGGTATAATTTACAATGGTATTATATCTCTTAACATAAGTTTGCCAAGTTGGTCAGGAAAATTTGTGGAAATTATACAAACTATGTCATACTTTTCACTTCCAATGTTCCTTGCATCCAATCTTTGTGTTATTATGTCAAACAAAAAAAGGATTAAACAAAACTTAATCTTTTATTCTGCAATGGCATTGTTATTTTATCTTGCAATAATATTTATTTATTATAGATATGTCTTTGGATTAGTGTCATTAATAAGTGAAGACCCAGCAGGTGTGCCAGTCATTGCAGAAGTTATTGCAAAAGGATTGTTTGGAAATTTGATTAATTACAATGTATTTGTGGACTTATCATTATTTTCTTTGTTCTACTTCTTCTTGTTTTACACTCCAAAAAATATAAATACAAAAAAGAAAACCATTATATTTAGAAGTTTAAGTGCAATACCTGTGGTTTTTGCAATTACATCAGCAATACTTTACATGCTTTATTATTTAGAAATAGTTCAATTACCTGTTGCGATACTCGCAATACTACCATGCAGAAGTTTGGCTATATATGCCGTATTTATCATTTTATCTATACTTATAAAAATAAGACAAAATAAGTTTATCAAATTGGGAGGAACGGAAAAACAATACGAAAGTTATCTTTCAACCAAAAGAAATTCTCTTGAGGTGTCAGTCCTTGCTTCAATTGTTTTATTTGGTGTATGTTTAATAGACTTATTGCTACTGATATTATATCCACCTGTGCTCTTAACAGGAATTGGCTCAAGTTTCTATATGGTTGCAATAATTCCATTTATATTCTTGCTTAATTATAAAAAGTCACCAAAATACAAATTTATTGACATGCTAATCCCAGTAATATTTATAGTATTAGTTATTTTACTTTACCTAGAGGCTGGTTTGTTTATATTCAAAAATATTTAGTAATTTGGCAGAAAATAGATTTAGAAAAAATACTGCGACTGTTGTTGATGAAAAATCAAATGTGTTAGATATTATTGCAATAGTGCTTTCAAGTGTGGCAATAGTTAGTATGTGCGCAATCTCAATTTGCTACTTTGTGGTTCGCAAAAAAAGACATAAAATAATTGTAAAATAAAACAAAAATGGCTTAACAA
>CAMOCI010000100.1 GCA_946610635.1 uncultured Clostridia bacterium
TTAACTCTTTTTCAAAGTTAATATTACTAAGCACAGTGCTAACAACTATGTTCTTTTTTAGTAAACCATATTTTTCATACATCTTTGCAAAAAAGTATAATATTTGGTCACCATCTCTTATCTGTCCAGTTTCATCAACCACAACAACTCTGTCTGCATCACCATCAAATGCAAAGCCCACATCTGCTTTGTGCTTTTTTACCGCATCAACCACTTGCCCCGGGTGCAAAGCTCCGCAATTATCATTAATTAGTTTGCCATTTGCACTGTGGTTAAGTTCCACAACACTTGCACCCAATTTTTTAAATATTTTGCTTGCTGTTGTGGTGCTTGCGCCATGACACACGTCCAAAACAACTTTCAATCCTTTAAGTTCACAACAATTTTGCGTTACAAACTTAATATATTCGTTAACCATACGCGGCATATAGTGTATTTTTCCAAATTCTAGCACATCAACAATCTTTTTTTGTGTAAAACGTTTTTCTATTTTTTGTTTTACTTCAACATTAACTTTTTCACCATCCTTGCCAAAAACCTTAATGCCATTATCTTTTGGTGGGTTATGACTTGCTGTTATCATAATACCAAAATCAAAATGCTTATGTTGCACCAAATAGCTGATAACTGGTGTTGGCACAACACCCACAAAAAAAACATCTGCACCCGCCATAACTGCCCCACTACTTAATGCCGAGAGAAGCATGCTGGCACTTGTTCTCGTATCAACACCAACCACAATTTTGGCTTTTGGCTTTAAACTTGCAACTGCATTGCCACAATCAAAAGCAGTTTTGTGCGTTAGGGTTTGATTTACTGTGCCCCTAATTCCATCTGTTCCAAAATATTTCATACTTTTGTATATGAAATTTTTTTTTGTTAGGTTAAAAATAGATTTTAAATTTGAATTAATCTAAATTGCTATTTTTTAACTTTAAAATTTTTAATATCAAAATTTTTTTGTTAATTTTTTACGAGTTTATTTCGTAAAAAATGCCATTTTTTGACAACATTTCGCAAAATGGCCCTTGTACGAACTCATCAACATGCAAACCTAAGTATGTTGATACATAGTGGCGTTAAGCCATGACACAATGGTGACTAGAAGTCACAAACAAAAAGGCGAAAGCCAAAAATATAAAAAATGGAGGAAAACAAAATGGTAAAAAACAAAAAAATGTCAAAATCAGCTATTGCAATTATCGTATTGTCACTTTTGTTGGTTTTGAGCATGGTATTAGGCCTTACAGGCGCTTGGTTTACTGATAGCAAAAGTGGTAGTGCTAATACAAGCACAATGAAGTTTGGAACAGTTGCTATAGCTCTTGATACAGAGACAGGAGCAGGACAATGGTCAAAACTTGGTTTGCATGAAGGAAGTGGTAGCGGTGCAGTAGTTCCAGGTTCAGAATATAATGCTACATGGACACTTTCAAACTCAGGAACAGAGGATGTTTATTACAAAATAACATCATCTTCAATTTCACTTACAATTGGTGGACACGTAATGTCAGCAGCAGAATTAGAAGAAGCAGGTATTACAATTCAATACAAATTGGGTGAAGTTGTAATGCCAGCAGCAGAAGCTAACTTTGCACAAGCTAGAAGACTTAATTCTGGTGCAAGTGTAGACGTTACAGTAGTTCTTGATTTCCCAGTATCAATGGGCAATTCAATTGGTTCAGGTGAATCTGAAGTTGTGTTTAATACAAAAGGTGCAGCAAACTCTGTAGCAGTAAATCTTGCATATGCAATCGAAGTTGACGCTATCCAAGTAGCTAACTACGACCCAGCAACAGGCAATGAATTAAGTGCTTAATAATTAAACATTATAACAAAAAAAAGCGAGAAATATCTCGCTTTTTTTATGCAGATATATTTTATTCTTGTTCTATTCTGTAAAATTTGAGTTGATTATTTTTAACTACAAAATAATCACTATCATTCATCTTAAAAAACTTGTCGTAATATCCCATAGTAGTTTTAGAATTAAGTGTAAAAGTTCGATTTGAATAACTTAAATCATATTTGATAATTTTATCAAACTTTTTAACATAACATTCAACATCATACTTTCCGTTATTGGTCACATTTTTAAGATACATTGTGGCGTCTTGTGCCTGACCAAATGAATATCTACCAAATGTTCCAGAAATAGAACCCAAAATACTTGCTTCGCCACCTTGATCAATTCTTATTACTACATTTGGAATAGAACTCATATTCAAATAGTAATTACCAAACATTCTTGCACCAATAATTTTTCCACAATATCCTGTGCCGGCACTACCGGTTGTCTCAGTGTATGAGTTGTTAGAAACTATATGGTTATATCTTACCATATAATTTGAGTCAGTTCTGCAAGATACAAAAGAAACATTTTCGCTTTTTTGAGTAGTAAAATCACAGCAAATAAAGTTAGTTGGCGATGCCAAACCAGCGTTTAAACTATCTATGCAAGAAAAAAACCTTTCTAATTTGTTTTGATATAAATAACCAATATCACTAGTTTGATAAATATTATCATATAAAGTTAGTTTTGGATAAAACTTAAATGAATTAGCAGATATGTTTGTATAATTCCAAGTTAGTGAATTCATATTAAACATATTGTTTTGAGAAATTATTGCAGTTTTTACTGTTTCACCAGTGCAATCAGCGATATAATATGTTCCATCAATATTTATTACATCAAAAGGGCATAATTTATTTAACACCACCACATTGGGTGCTGAAAATGAAGTTGTCATTTTTTCAACAATCAATGTTCTACTTAAACTTGATGAACCTTGGAGTGAAATTGTAATATCTAATTTATTTTCCCTTGTACTACTTAAATCTGCGGTAACTATTTTATTAAAGGTGTATTTTGTATCCGCCTGTTCAACATTTTCTATTTGATTACAAATATTAACATTGTTAAGTTTTATTTGCACCAAAATATTAGTTGGATTGTTAAGTATTTTATAGTCAAAAATAATACTAATAGTGCCAACACTACTTGCTTCTGCTGAAAAATAGATACTTGGAAAGGTTAAACTTGAATTAGATGTATACGAATATTCCCTATCATAACTATCAGATATCTGAAAAATTGTACCTTCTGGATAATCAATAAATGTTTCGCCAGAATAATTTGAATCATGCTCTACAACATGCGTTAGATAGTAATTGTAAGCATCATTTAGTTTTGTTTCTTGTTCTTGTGTTAAACCACCCCCACCACTTGCTGTTTGCCAAGTTGCGCCACCTTGCCCATCGGCAGTTAGCACTTGCCCTTGTGTTGCACTCTCACTATCAACATCACCAGCAGTTACTGACGATAGCCCACCACCATTTGTTGCA
>CAMOCI010000101.1 GCA_946610635.1 uncultured Clostridia bacterium
ATCTATATGTAATTCTTTATCTAAAATTTCAATTTCAACATCTTCTTGCTCTGGAAGCACTTCTACTGTTATTGTTGAAGTGTGAACGCGACCTTGTGTTTCAGTTTCTGGCACACGCTGAACTCTATGCACACCGCTTTCATATTTAAGTTTTGCATAGGCACCATTGCCACTAATCATAGCAGTACACTCTTTAATGCCACCAAGTTCGGTTTCATTAATATCAATAATTTCAACCTTCCAACGCTTAATATCGGCATAATGCATGTACATTCTCAGTATCTCGGCAGCAAAAAGTGAAGCTTCTTCTCCACCAGCACCACCACGAATTTCCATAATAACATTTTTGTCATCATTTTCATCTTTTGGCAGCATTAGTATTTTGAGTTCTTCTTCCATCTTTTCTTTTTTATCTTTACCAGAATAGATTTCTTCTTCAAAATATTCTTTCATACTAGGATCAGTTTCTACTTTTAAAAGTTCTTCGGCATCCAAAACATTTTGTTCTAACTTTAAATATTCATCATAAAGTGACGCAATAGGTTCTAAATTCTTTAATTCCTTGCCAAGTTGTTTTGCTTTTTTTGTATCTTGCAAAACAGCAGGGTCACAGAGCAAAGTATTTAACTCACCAACTCTTTCTTTAATTTTGTCGCATTTTTCTATCATTTTAATTCTCCAACAACAATTCTATCTATATTATTATAATCTTTTTTAATGTAACAGTCAAAGCCATTTTTAGCTAACATATTTTTAACATTTTTAGCTTCATTAATGCCTACTTCCAAAAATATTTTTCCGTTATCATTCAAATATATTTTTGCATTACTTGCAATAATTCTATAAAAATCAAGTCCGTCTTTTCCACCATCTAGCGCTAGCTTTGGGTCGTAATCTTTAACTTCTCTATCTAAATGCTTGCAATCACAAGATGATATATATGGTGGGTTTGATATTATTATATCAAATTTTTGTTTAATACTTTTAAACATATTGGATTTTATAAACTTTACATTTGCACTAAGTAGTTTTGAATTTTTACGTGCAACATTAAGTGCCTTTGTACTAATGTCACTTGCAAAAACCATAGCATTACACTTTTTGGCTAACGTAATTGCAATACAACCACTACCTGTGCATAAATCTAATATTTTAATACAATTATTAGTATTTTTAGTTTTATCAATATTTTTTATATCTTTTAAACATTCTTCAACAAGCAATTCAGTTTCTGGCCTTGGACATAATACATTATTATTAATATAAAACTCGTAGTCATAAAAATATGCTCTTTTAAAAATCTTTTGAATAGGCATGCCTTTTAAACGTTTATTTACAGCCCTATTTATTACACTCTTTTGAGTATTTTTTATCTCTGCTTTTAAAAGCAAATTTGGTAGTGACAAATTAAGTGCTTCACAAAAAAGAATATTGACTTCTTCTTTATCAATATTATTTTTAATAAACAAATCTTCAACTTCTTTTTTATATGCTTTTAAATCAATCATAACCTTAAAAAACAAAAATGGGCAAAAGTCCCCTTTAACCCAAAAAAACTAGTATCACTACTAGTTTTTAATTAACTATTCCAAATTATATTTCTTTTTAAATCTATCAACACGACCACTAGAATCTACAATCTTTCTCTTTCCAGTATAGAATGGGTGACACTTTTTGCAAATATCAACTTTAATTTCGTCCCCACTGTGTGTGCTCATTGTTTCAAATTGTTCACCACAAGCGCAAACAACTTTAACTTTATGATAGTCTGGATGCAATCCTTCTTTCATCTTATCACCTCACTTAAATTAACTTGTACATTATATAATAAATTTTTAATATAGTCAAGGGTTTTAAACAAATATTATACCAACAAAAAGTGAGCTATTTGCCCACTTTTTTAGGTTTTGTTCGTGTTTAAAATATATACCTTGTTTATTAAAATAAAATTGCATTTTTTTATTTGTTTAAAAATTATTCAGCTGGAGCTTCTTTCAAAGCTTTTTCGTATGCTTCTAAAACTGTTTTATCAACAAATTCTCTTGTTGGGGTATCAATTGGATGAGCAGTGTCTTTAAATTCACCATCTGGTGTTTTTCTGCTTGGCATAGCCACAAAGCAACCATTTGTACCTTCTATAACTCTAATTTCATGAACAACAAAAGCACCATCAATTGTTATTGATGCAACTGCTTTAAGTTTACTGTCTTCTTTTTTCACAAGCCTAACACGAACGTCTGTGATGTTTAACACTGTCTATACCTACCTTTTTTTATTTGGCAATACTTGCCATATATATATTTTACACATATTTAAAAAATCTAGCAACTAATTTTGAAATATTTTTATTTTTTTATCAAAAAAATTTCGATTGTTAACATTTTATATTTTTTTTGAATTAATAGACAAAAAAAACACTATAAATTTATAATAAATTATATTAGTTTTTTGTAAATTATATAAATAATAAAAATTTTTTTAACTTATTTTATAAAACTGTCATATTATTATTTGTGAAAGAATATAATTTTATTTCTGGCTATAATCATATTCATTTTGTTGGTATAGGTGGCATAAGTATGAGTGCCCTAGCAAAAATTTGTTTAAATAAAGGCAAAATTGTAAGTGGGAGTGACAAACAAAAATCACATATTACAGAAGAATTAAAGCACCTTGGTGCTAATATTTTTTATAAACACAACAAAAAAAACATTGAAGGAGCAGACCTAATTGTTTTTACTTGTGCTGTTGGCGAAAAAAACATCGAAGTTGCGACTGCAAAAAGTTTAAAAATAAAAACTATAGAAAGAGCAGAGTTTTTAGGAGAAATTGCAAAAGAATATAAAAATGTTATATCGGTTGCAGGTAGCCATGGCAAAACCACTGTTTGTGGTATGTTACAATGCATTTTTGAAGAAGCTAACTTAAAACCCACTTTACTTGTTGGCGGGGAAACAACAACTGGTAATTTGGTTTTAGGAAATAAAGAATATTTAATAGTAGAAGCATGTGAATATAAAGAACATTTTTTAAAACTACCAACAACTAGTGCTGTAATTTTAAATATTGATTACGATCACCCCGACTATTTTAAGTCGCAGTCAAATTATCAAAATGCATTTGAAAAATTCTCTTTACAATCTAATAATGTTTTTATTAATGAAAAATATCATATTCTTTTAAATACTAATAACAAAAAATACACAACTTTTGGAAATAATGGAGATTTTTTTGCAAAACATATAAACTATAAAGACGGCACTATGCAATTTGATGT
>CAMOCI010000102.1 GCA_946610635.1 uncultured Clostridia bacterium
ACAGCCCCTTTTGATATGTATCAATTTTTTAGAAATGTTGATGATAGTTTGGTTGAAAAAGAACTTAAAATGTTCACATATTTGCCGGTGGAAGAAATTATAGAATTAACAAAATATAAAGATGAAAGAATAAACAAGGCAAAAGAAATCCTTGCTTACGAAGTATTAAAAATTGTTCATGGCAAAGATATTGCTGATGAAACACTACAAAAAGTAAAAGCAAGTTTTGCTGGTGATAGTGAAAATATGCCAGAAGAACATATCAAAGGCGAAGAAATTAAAAGTGTTTTAGACTTGATTGTTAAGTTTGGTGTTGTAAAAAGTAATGGCGAAGCAAGAAGATTAATTGATGGTAGAGCAATCAAAATTAATGACAGAATTATTGACCAATATTTTGACGAATTGCCAGAAAAAAATGATAAATTTTTTGTATTTCATAAAGGTAAAAAACTACACGTAAAAATTATTGTAGATTAATTGTATGGAAACACTTTTAACAATAAATCAAAACAGTATGAATCAAATATTAATAAACAAGAGCAAGTTTATTGCTTGTTCTTTTATTGTTTATAACGAAGAAGACGTGCAAAATATTTTAGACAAACTTAAAAAACAATATGCTGATGCAACACATATTTGTTATGCTTATTCTATTTATCCAAATATAGAAAAGTGCTTTGATGATGGAGAGCCACAAGGTACAGCAGGAAAGCCGATATTAGATTGCATAAAAAAAGGTGGCTATAAAAATTGCTTAATTGTAGTTGTTAGATACTTTGGCGGTGTTAAACTTGGTGCCGGTGGACTTTTTAGGGCTTACTCGCAATCAGCGTCATCAGTACTTGCAAAATCAGGACAAAAAAACTCTGTAAAATGCAAAAAAATAAGTTTTTGTATTGATTTATCACAAAGCAAGTTTTTGCCCATACTACAAAACTTTGAGTTTATTAAAAAAATTGATATTAATTATGCTGAAATTATAACAATAAAAGCATACTGTGAGCTTGATTACATTTCTGTTTTTAAGCAAAATATTCAAAACATACTTGCACAGCAGGTTGATATTGTAGTTGATGATGAAATTTATTTTATGTAATTTTTTTAGATGGAGGAAGTTTTGGAACACTATTTTATTGAAAAACAGCATTCGGCAGATGATTATTTTGAATTTGATTGGCAATTTTTTGATTGGCAATTTGTTTTTGAAAGTTGCGATGATGTTTTTAGTAAAAATCAAGTGGACTATGGTACATATATACTTTTAAAGACAATATACAAAAAAGTTAACTTAATTGGTTATTGTTTAGATATTGGCTGTGGCTATGGTGTTATAGGTATTGTTTTATCTAAAATTTTTCCTAATACAAAATTTGTTTTGAGTGATGTTAACCCAACATCAGTTAGTTTATCAAAAACAAATATTCAAAAAAATGTAATTAAAGGCATAGACAGTGTAATTTTATCAAATGCTTATCAAAATATTAATAAAACTTTTGATTTTATAATTTCAAATCCTCCAATAAAAGCAGGTAAAAAAGTATTACTTGAAATTTTACTTGGCAGTTATGATAAATTAAATAATAATGGCAAACTAATTTTTGTTATCAAAAAAAAGTTTGGTGAGGATAGCATAAAAAAACAACTGCAATCAGTTTTTAAAACCGTAGAAGTTATTAATAGAGATAGTGGCTATTATATTTTGGAAGCAACAAAATAATTATTTATAAGAATATTTTTGTTAAGAAGTGCAGAAAGTTAGATTATAATAAAACACAAATCATTATAGTTACAAAAAAGGTAGTTATGAAAACAATAACCCAGATTAAAGTTCAAAGTAGCGATAAAAACAGAGTTAATCTATATTTAGATGGCAAATTTTTTTGTGGACTAGAAATGGAAACAGCTGTCAAATATGGTTTAAAAGTTGGCACAATAATAACGGAAGAAAAGCTTTCACAAATTCAAGAAGAAAGTGAAAAACTTTTTGCATATACAAAATCTTTAAAATTAATTAGTACTAGATATAAAACTCAAAAAGAAGTAGAAAGATATTTGTATGATAAGGGCTACTTGCCAAGTGTTGTTTATTATGTTGTATCAAAACTGAATGAATATCATTACATTGACGATGAAAGATATGTTCAAAGCTATATTGCAAGTCATAAAAGTAGTTGTGGAAAATTAAAACTAAAACAGCAACTTATGCTTAAAGGTGTGTTAGAAAGTTTGATTGATGATGCATTAAAAGCCGAAGATTTTAAGCAAACTGATGAAATTTTAAAACTTGCTGAAAAGTACATGAAAAATAAAGAAAATACAAAAGAAAGTTATATTAAACTTTTTAGGTATTTAATAGGTAAAGGTTTTGAATATGATGAAATAAAGTACGTTTTAAAGGAAAATTTTCAAGATTAAAATAGCCCTTCTTATTAGAGTGGTGCTCTTTAAAAAATATTAAGGAGAAAATTATGCAAACAGGCATAGATATTGTAAAAATTGATAGGTTATCAAAATATCAAAACGATGAAAAATTTTTAAATAAATATTTTTCAAAAGCAGAAATAGAGTATATAAAATCAAAGCAAAATGTCTTGCAAACACTTGCTGGGCTTTATGCGTGCAAAGAAGCCGTGCTTAAAGCATTTGGTATTGGTATTGGTGCTGGGCTTGATTTAAAAGATATTTTAATAAATCATAATAAAAATGGTATGCCTTTTGTTGAGATTGACGCAAAATTTCAATACTATTTAAATTGTATTAATTGCAAAGAGATTTCTGTAAGCATTTCTCACGATGGTGAGTATGTAATAGCAAATTGCGTCATTATGTAAAATTTAGGCGATACATTTTAATAATATTTTGGTATATTTTGGCATTTTTGTTGCAAGATAAAAGCGACAAAAGTGTTTTTTTTGTTTAGTTTAAATTTTTTTGGAGAATATTATGAAAGATATACAAAAAGCAATAAATGAATATCAAAAATTAGATTTTAACAAGAAGATAAATATTGTGCATAGTATAGATATAGATAGTTATAAAATACTATGTAAAAAATTTTTTACTGAAAAATATAACAGAGTAAATTTTTTACGTTTTGCAAATGAAAATTTACTTTTTGATAATGAAAGTGAAAAAAAATTTACGCGTTGGCTTAATGTGGAGTGATATGATAAAAAGGGGAGAAATATATTTTGCTGATTTAAGCCCTGTTGTGGGTAGTGAGCAAGGTGGCATAAGACCTGTTTTGGTTATTCAAAATGATGTTGGCAACAAA
>CAMOCI010000103.1 GCA_946610635.1 uncultured Clostridia bacterium
ACTCGTTAATGTAGAAAACTTTGTGCCTGTAGATAGTCTTTTATATCTTAATCTTTCAACAAAAAATTTACTTATTGTTATCACTGCTTTGCCGTGTATTATTGCAATTTATTTGTTTGTAAAACCAACAAAATTGATAAATAAAAATGATAACTAAACTACGTGATATGATTTTTGTTTTAACTGTTTAAATGCTAATGTTAAAAAAGATAAATCTTTTATATCACTATCTTTAATTTGCTTTTTGCAATAAGAGTTAAAAATCTCTATAATCCAAGTTTCTTCTTTAAACATCTGCTTAAATCTTTCACTGCTATAACCCATAAAAGATAAAGCATGCCAAAAATCTTCAACGGCAGAATTAACTTGTCTAAAAAAAGTACGTGGACAAATACCTAAAACTTTGCTACTTGTTTCACTATCAACGCCATCAATAAACTTTAATACTAAAACTCTTGCTAAATTGCTATTAATTTTTGAGAATGCTCTATCAATCAAAACTTTTAAGTTAATAAGAAATTTTTTTCTTTCAGTTAAAGCAATCATTCTTTCGGCAATGTATTCCGCATCACAGTAAGAAGTTGCCGAACTTATACCACAGTTAAGCACAGTTTTATCTATTGCACCACAAATGGTTTCCAAATGGCCATAGCATGTTAATAATGTTTTACTCCAACTTTTTTCTTCAATATTCATATTTTTCTCCTTTTAGTGCTCATTTTTGCAATTTTGTAAAAAAACAACACAATTATAATTTAATAAAATCTTGGTTGTCAAAGCTTTGTGACATAATTTTGTAAAATATTGCATTTTTTTACAAAATACGACAAATGCATGTTTTTTTGCTAGTTTTTTAGAACACATGTTCGTATTATAGCATGTTAAATATGACAACATATTGTCATAATATATATAATTTTAAAAAAAATATAAAAATTATGGCGTTTGCTGCTTATATTTGATATAATATCAATATGAAAAAGATATTATGTGTTTTAAGTATAATGCTAATAACTTTTGGTTTGCTTTGCTCAAATATAGTTTTTGTTTTTGCAAATCAAGATAATTTAATACAAATTGAAACTCAAATTGAAAATTTTGATGATTATTGTTTTATTGATAACTACTCTAACACCATTATATTAACTAGTCAAAATGCAGTTACAAAGATTGATGAGCAAAAAGTTGTCAGTTATGATAATGACGACACACAAACAGGTATTTGCAATGCAAAATTTTCTGTTGTTACCAAAAGTTTTATTGCAATATTTGATAGTTTAAACAGAATTCAAATGTACAATCAAAATTTTGAATATATAAAAACATTTATGTACGTTGAAGGTGAAACAAAATATAATTTAGGTAATATCATAAGCATAACCAAGGACTACGCAGGTAATTTGTATTTTGTTGATGGGAATGCTAATAAAGTTTTATCATTACAAATCTCTAATGACAATATAACCGAAATTAATATTGATTTTGATATTAATAGTTCAACCAAGATTTGTGTTAATGCAAATGGCAATTTACTTGCGATAAACACAAATGATCAAAATCTAATTTTTGATATAGCAAACAATTTAACTATTACATCTTTTACTGCATCTGCAAGTGACCTATATTTTGATTATGAAGACAATTTATTTGTTTTAAATGGTAACATAATAACAAAGTTTGATAATGAAAATTACACTTTATCTCAAACACAAAATTTTGACTGTGAGATTAAAAGTGCAAGTTTAGATATTGAAACAGGAACATTCTATATTTTAGCAGATAAATTATATTCGTTCTACAAACAAGACTTTGCACAAAATGCAAGTTTAGAAATTGCGCCTATTGATATTACTGCAACACAAATTTTAACCGAACAAGTTGAATTTGCAAATGCAAATAAAAATACTTTGCTATACTCTACATGCGTAAGTTTTGCAAGTAGTGATGAAATTATAGAAAACCAGCTAGTTATGATATTAAAAAAAGACATAACACAAAATCATAATATGTGGTATTGTTTAACTAATATTAATGGAATACAAAAACAAGGTTATGTTGCAAAAAGCGATTTGACATTATTACAAAAAGAAACTGCAAATTTACCTTATAAAACAATATGCAAAAATGTTGAGATAAAATCTTATCCAACAAAAAATGCCAGTACAACAGGCATAATTGCGGCAGAAAATACACAAGTTATAGTTTTGGGTACAGCACAAAATTTTGTTGATTGTTATGGAAATAATTACTTTGCAGTACAAACCGAAAATGGTGTTGGCTACATCAAACAAAACTTTTTGACAAGCAGCCAAAACTTTGAAAGTACGCAAGTACAAGTTGCTTCAAAAGATAACGGCCAAACAAAATTTATTGCATTTATAATAACAACAATAAGTTTGCTTGTAGTTACTATATTTGCATGCGTTTTAATTGCTAAAAAGAAAAATAAATATAATAAAATGTAAAATAAAATTTAATATATTGTTAATAAAAAAAATGGACTTGCTGTCCATTTTTATTTCTAACTTACGCAAAAATTGTGTTAAACAAAGTATTATATTTTGTTTCATTCATTGTGGTAGTATCTGCAATAATACTACTTAGATTTGCTGTTTGAACCAAATGTAATTTAACGTTTATTTTAAATTTTATATTTGCATATTGATTGCCAGCGGATTTATCAAATAATAAAGTCCCACAAGATATTGTTTCTTCTGGTGAAACTTTACCATATATTTTTGTTTTATCGGCACTAATAAGTTGTGAACCAGTGTTAAATTTAAGGAAATTTGATAAACTTGAAATTGTAACACCATTTGTTAACGCATTACCTTGTAAATCTGTTAAATCGGTAATTTCGTATGTAAATCTATAAAATGCATCAACCGTACCACTATATGTTATACTATCGGCTGTGTCATTACCTTTAAACTTTATTGTTTGTGTTGGAGAAAGCGTTTTAACGACTGCTGTTTCAACCACTGTTCCACCAGAATAATCATGGTTTTCGATAACAAAGTTACCGCTTAATGCAACAGAGCCAAAGCTTATTTCTACCGAAGTATCCTCACTGCTGGCACTATCAGTAAACCATGCACCTGTTGTTTTAAATACAACAAACAAAGTAAAAGAAAGTACCACGAGTGAAGCCAAAATTATATAAAAAATTCTAAAATTAAATCTTTTTATTGATTTTTCTTTCATAATACCCCCTTTTAATCAGTTTATATTATACATATAT
>CAMOCI010000104.1 GCA_946610635.1 uncultured Clostridia bacterium
AAACTTTTATCGTTTGTCAAGGTGGCATATTAATTATAAAAAAATCAGAGAAATAACTCTGATTTCTTAATCTAATAAATAATGTCTATTCATGATTTGAAGATGCTTTGCCATTTTGAATGCTTGCTATAAAATTCAATACTCTCATAATCATTTCTAAGAATGCCATCACAATATCATTTACATATTGAATATTGTAAATTTTAAACAATTCTTTCATCATTGATGCTTCTTCATCAGTTGCCATATTTTCTGCTTTTAACATTTTGATTGCCTTGTCTTGTGCTTTGCGTTCTGTTTTTAATACTTTGATTGCAAGTATAAATGAAATCAAGTAAATCACTAATCCAAGTCCTGCAAAAATTGTTGTTACAACACCTGTAAGATTGAATACTAATAAATCAATGAACACACCAATTGCAACAAGTGGAATAAATGCAAGTGGTCCAAAATAAATAAGTGGTGTCAAACGAACACGAGTTTTCATATCTTTATCGCCTTCTTTATCCATAACTGCAAGTGCTGTTTTTTCAGCTGCCATAGCAAGAGATGTAACACTACTTTTGTTTTGAATAAGTCGTCTTAATCTCACTTTTCTGAAATAATGAGAATAACTGTTTCCAAACAAAAGTGAACCCCAAGTGGAAACTTTAATATGTTTTAATCCATTTTTGTCCAATAATTTTCTTGCTACTTCATTTCCTGTCATGTTTGCACTATTTTGTTTTTTATTAAATTTTAAATACTTAAACATTAACCATATAGAAACACATACTGAAATTACTGCAACAATAGCTATCAACACTCCCACAATAAATATTGCCCATTGTAGTGCAGGGCTAACATTTTTAAATTCTTCTAATCCATCAAATAATGGCATAAAAAACCTCCCTTATAATTGTAATTACACATATTATACTATTTTTTGCTCAATTTTGCAAGCAGAAATAATAATAACACTATTGTACTACATTATAGGTTTTTATAAAAAAGTTGTTAATACATTGCTCGAAGATTATAATAATGTCAGAATATAAAAAAATGGTTTGAGATTTTGATATGCACCTCAAAAGTGTCTAACTTTTGGGTTCACCTCAAACAAAAAAGTGTAAGTTTTTTGTTAAAATAATGTTTTGTCACGAATTTTTGCAAGAAAAATGCAAGATTTTTGCAAAAGTGCTATTTTTGACCGTTTCAGATTGTGTATTGTTCGTGTTGTGTCGTATTGCTTTTGTGAAGTTAAAAAATGCTAGAAATTTCAAGGTTTCTAGCAATTTTTAATATGATATTTTGTATCAAAAAACAGCAAAAAAGTCAGTAAATTCGGCACTTTTTAATCGTCGCTACGGAACCAAAGGCTAGGGGTTCGAGTCCCTTACGGCGCACCACTTAAAGCAAGCTATTAAGGCTTGTTTTTGTTTTGTGATGATTAAAATAAATAACGGAATTATCACAATTCCGTTATTTTGCATTAAAAATGTTATACCATCAACACTTATCAAGTATATTTTTGTTTTACAAATTATCAATGGTGGCAACCATTAGAATGATGACAATTATCATGCACTAATTTTCTGCAAATTTTAGTTATTAGGTTTTTTAACATTTTCATTTATCCACCCTCCTTCCAATTTTCCATCTTCATACAAAACATTATTGTGTGAAGGTTTTTTTCTTTTAAGTTTTTTTATAATGACCTTGCACATATCCGAAAATGTTGCTGTTTGTGATTGCTCAGTCAAAAAGCAACTTTCCTTCAATGTCACTCTCATGTCACCACAATTAAATATGTTTATGTCATACTGACAACCATGAGAATATGGACTTTTATGTTTTAATTCTGGAAATAATTTTTTAAATGAAACATACAAATCAGTTGAGTTTTGCAATTCGTTTATCTTAAGCCACTTGCAGCCCCATTCACTTAATAGTTTAACACATTCACAAATATCTTGTCTATTATCTATATAGTTTTTTACCAAATTTATTGAAACTCTAACTTTGGTTGCAATGTCTGTTTGCAAAATCTTTTTTAGTAGTTCAATCCTGTCAAATGGCACTGCCGAATTGTAGACCTTGTTGTTGAGTTCTGTATCATAGTGTTGAAGTGAAACATTTAGGCCTGTCAAATTGTGGCATATATCAACAAATGTGTCCCAATTTTCATAAATTGTTTTTGGAAGGGATGTTGTCAAAAATATTTCTTTAACACTATCTTTTATGCCGTCAACATATTTTTTGACTTTGTCCATCAAAAGCAATGGCTCTCCACCCAAAATCAATACTGATGTTTTACCTGACTCTTTTGTGCTTTGAATCATTTTATTAACATCAAGTTTTTTTGCAGCAATACCATTTCTTTCAATGCAAAACGCGCAATTGTTGTCGCATTGTCTGCCAAACCTAACATCAAGAGAATTGTCATATATACCATCACAACTGTTTATCTTTAATTTCATATTTCTCCTACTTTTTAAGCTTATCAAATTAAAGCAAATAAGTCAACATCAAAAGCCTAAACACAATTAAAAAACAGGCAAAACTATCTGTTCTTTGAGTAGCGCAGATATATAAAATTGTGTGGACGAACCACCACATTAGTGGGGGTCGCAGATTACATTTGCTTTATACTTTGACACAAACAAGTTCCTTCGTTGCCAAATGATACGTAATAAAAAACAGGCTTTACTCAGCCTGAAGTTTTGTCATTAAATTTCTTTTTAAGTGTGACAAATTTTTATTATTAATATGGTTATAAGCATATTCACTCATAAGTTGTTTTACAATAAGTATGCCAAGACCTCCTTCTTTTATGTTTTTTGCATCATCTTTAATAGGATTGTTGTTCACAGAAAATGGATTAAATTTTATTCCTTGATCAATTATTGTTAAAATCAGCTCTTTGTCATCTATGTTATAGAGCAGTCTTATATAAATGTCGCCTTTTATATCTTTATAGCCATATTTTACTATATTTGATAAAAGTTCATCTCCAACAATCATTAAATTGTTTGTAAATTGATAGTCAAAATTGTGTCTAAGTGAAAATTCTTTTATAAATTGGTATATTTAATAAAGCATTACATAAAATAAAAAAAATCATTGTTTTTAATCATTATTTGACATTATAATATTATTTATTACAATTTATTTTTTGTTTGACAATATTTGCATTAAGTTGTAATATAATAGTGAATCATGTTAATATATCTAATTTAGTTGCATAAAACCATATTA
>CAMOCI010000105.1 GCA_946610635.1 uncultured Clostridia bacterium
TAGTAAACATCTGTGTCATCATCTAATAAGCCTATCAGCATAAACAAAGCATTAATACCAAGCATATAATTTAAATCAAACATAAATGATACTAAAAACATCATAAAAATTATACAAGTTATTATGTAACCAACTATTTTTGTTATATTTTTGGATTTTGATAAACCAAACTTTTTTGATAAAACTGCTTGCAATATTCTACCACCATCAAGTGGATATACTGGCAACATGTTAAACACAAAGGTATATATATTTGCTTGTATAAACTGATTAATCACAGAATACAAACATGGCGCAATAATCCATATTACGGTGCAAAGTATAATCAATATTAAATTAACTATGGGGCCTGCCATTGCAATCTTAATTTCATCATCCTGCGAAAAAGGCGCATTTTTACCGCTTAACATTGCTCCATATGGCATAAGTGTTATTATATTTAGTTTATAGCCTAATTTTTTACCAACAAAAGAATGTCCCATTTCATGCAAAATGGCACAAATCAAACAACATAAAAATGCTTGAAATTTACCAAATAATATCATTAAAATTCCAAGCACTAAAAAAGACCAATGAACTTTTATTTTCATATAATTCACAAAACAAAAAAGTTAACAAAACTATTTACAAAATGCTCAATGCTAGTTTTAATATTACTAAAAAAATTGCCAACAATTAAGTTTACAACCAACATACAAATTAAAATGCCTAATGTTATAACAGTAGGCTTAAATATATTTCCAATGCAAAAAATTAAAAAATTTTTCTGTTTTTTTTGTTTACATAAATTTTTAAAAGGTATAATTTTCATATATTTCCTCTAAATAATTTATGAAACAAATAGATATAATATGAATTTAAAAAGTTATTTTGTTAAAATATTTAACAAAAAAGATATGGCAACAAAATGACATTTACTTATGTATTTTAAATAAAATAAAATCTTAAATTTGGCAATATTTTACTGATAATCATCAGGCAAACTCCCAAAAATTTTTAATCTGTTAGAAACAGCAGATATATCAAATTTATATGTTCCATCTTTTTGAACCTGTACTTTAACCTGCAAATCGGTAGGATTAAGCGAGCAATAATTTGATAGCAAATTATACAAATCACACCTTAAAACCCTTTCAACTTTTTGCGGACTAAACTGTTTATCACTTACTAAAACGTTCTGCAATCTTTCCAAATTTTTTTGCTGTGCCCTATTAAAAATCATATCTCACCTTTTAATTAAATTCAACAAAATTTTTTTTTACATCTTCTTGCTTTAATTCTATGTTCTATTTAAAATTTTGAAAATTTTTATTTTTTAATTATTAATATTTTTTTACGTTTAAGAGCTATATTTTGAACGCATTTTACGTTTAAACGCACCCCAAAAACCTTTATATTGAGATTTACAATCGTAAATTTTATTTTGGCAAAAATGAATATTTTTAGCAAGCATTTCAAAACTTTCACCGCCTTTTGTTACCACTTTACTCATACTTCTATTCATAGAAATATTGTCATCATCTGGTATCACGCCAAGTATATTTGATTTAAGTAAATTGCAAATTTGACTTACATCTATCATTTGCCCATTTAAAATTAAATCACCTCTTACTCGGTTTACAACAAAACCAACTGACTGTAATTTGTAACTATTTAAAATTGTCAAAACTTTGTCAGCATCTCTAATGCTAGAGATATGCGGCGTGCAAACAACAATAGCTTCACTAGCACTATAAACCGCCCTATGAAATCCACTATCTATGCCTGCAGGACAATCTATAATAACATAATCAAATATTTCTGCAAGTGCATCAACAATTGCTTTTATGTTATAGCTATTTATCTTTGTTGTTGTAAAAATCTTATTGCTAGGCAGTATATAAAGAGAATGATACCTTACATCTTGCACAAGTGCTTGCTTAAGCCTGCATTTACCTTCAATCACATCGGCAATATCATAAACTACTTTATTTTCTATACCCATAACAACATCTAAATTATTTAAACCTATGTCTAAATCCAGCATCACAACCTTTTGACCCATATCTGCTAGTTTAATTCCTAAATTTGCACAAATTGTTGTTTTGCCAACACCACCTTTTCCACTTGTTACAACAATTTTTCTTGCCATATCTTTTAGCCTCCAAAAATTTATAAACAATTATATATCGTGAGTGTTTAATTGTCCACGCGAAAAAATGACTGTTTTTGTCGTTTAACAAAAACAGTCAAAAAATTTAATATTTACTTACAAATTAGTACACAAAACACTCTTTTTTGATTACATTTTTATTTTTATACTATTAATTTTTAAATTCTAACCAGTGAACGAATAAAACAAGTAAGCTTAATATGTTTAATTATTATTAAGATAAAATTTAGCACCGCCAACTATTGTTGAAAGTTCTGGCTCTTCTGGCACAGTACAAGGTAATGCAACTTTTTGTGTAATATAATTTTCTAGACCAACAAGTTTAGCTACTCCACCTGTGATAACTATGCCGTTTGGTGCAATATCACTTGCAATTTCCGGCGAACATAAATTAACAAGATGTTCAATGCCTGCACATATATTATCAAAAAAATGTAAAACAGAAATCCTTATATCGCTGGATAGTATAATTTCACTTCTTGGTTTTTTTGTATCAATATCAACTCCACTAACTTCCATATTACTTGTGTCATTTGGATATAGTGACAAACACTCATTTTTAAGTTTTTCTGCGCTTAATATGCTTATCTCTAATCTTTTTGTGTTATAAATGTATTGCCTAATTGCTTCGTCCATATCTTGTCCACCAAAGTCAATAGAAAAACCAGTAACAATATCATTTAAACTAACAACAGCAAAGTCTGTTGTGCCACCACCTATATTTAAACTTATAATCGCACTAGGTTTGTCTATGTTAATATCAGCACCAACAAGAGATACTATAGAAGAAAGTAATGTTTTTATATTGCCTATACCAGCAGAATAAATAATTTCTTTAAAATCTTCAATTTGATTATCTGATAGTCCATTAGATATGCAAAGCACTACATCTACACTACTAAATAAAGATTTATGTGGAACTACTTTGTTATAAAACTCTAAAAACATCTTTTGCGCCATTTGTTTGTTTACCACAAGTCCATGTTCTATTGGCGATATTACACTAATAGCTTCATTTGTCTTTCCAATTAATTTTTTCGCATCCGTGCCAACTGCAAAAAGCTCATCACTACCATATTTTGTCG
>CAMOCI010000106.1 GCA_946610635.1 uncultured Clostridia bacterium
TTATACATTTTTTTAATTTGCAAGGCAAACAAATAAAAGCAAAAATATAAATATTTTTGAAAAAATTTTATACAAATTTTTAATTGTAGTGATATAATTTAAGTATGAATATTAAACAAGTGTTAGGAAAGGTTAGAAAAGTTTGTGAACAATATAACCTTATTGAAGAAGGTGACAAAATTGCAGTTGGAGTATCTGGCGGAAAAGATAGTTTAACACTTTTAACATGTCTTTCAATGCTCAAAAGATTTTATCCAAAAAAGTTTGAAGTTGAAGCAATCGCAGTTGATTTGTTTAATGGTGAAAGTGACTACACTGATATTCAAGCATATTGTAATAAACTAAATGTTAGGCTAACTATAGTAAACTCTACAATCAACAAAGTTGTGTTTGAAATAAGAAAAGAAACTAACCCATGTGCTTTATGTGCAAATTTAAGACGCGGACATTTAAACACAGCAGCAATAAAATTAGGTTGCAATAAAGTTGCATTAGGACACCACGCTGATGACCTTATGGAAACATTGTTTATGTCTTTATTTCACGAAAGTAGATTCAATACATTTTCACCTATTATGAAATTGTCAGAAACATCACTTTATGTAATACGTCCCATGATTACTGTATACGAAAAAGATATTGTTGCTGTAAGCAAAGACATGCCAATTTTAAAAAACCTATGCCCTGCCGATAAACATACACAGAGAGAATATATGAAAGATTTAATTAAAAATATAAGCAAAGATATACCCGGCGTTCAAAAAAATATTTTGAGTGCAATACTACACCCTGAGAGAAATAATCTTTATGATAAATTTTTAGATAAGAAAAAATAAAACGCCTTGCAAAAACAAAGCGTTTTTTTAATCATCATAATTATTTAATAATGTTTTACTATTTTTTAATTCATTTGATATTGTTTTACATATTTTTTTTCAAATACTTGCTTTTTGTTGCTTGACCACCCCTAAAACTTTTTTCTGAAAAATTTTTTTCTAGAACCTTTCTCACTCCTTTATAAAGACCATAATCAAAATGCTTTAACCTTATTGTTAGATCATAATGAACAGTACTTTTGGCAATTCCAAATACTTTTGCAGTTTGTCTGATAGTACTATTATTTTGAATTACATAAATTGCCATTTGTTTTGTTCTTAAATATATATCCTTCATACATTACTCCTTTTGAAGTAATGTATTTACAAAAACACAAAAAAATGACAAATAATGTCATATTTTGAAATATTATATTAATTAATTTATCGCAAAAATAATTTTGTTTTTTAAAAACTTAAAAAATATTAATAGTATTTATAAAAATAAAAATGCAAGGCTAAAAGCCTTGCCGTAAATAACTATTTTATTTTGCTGTTTTTTCGTCAATATACTTAACAATATCGCCAACTGTTTGTAATTTCATAGCAACTTCGTCAGGAAGTGAAATTCCATATTCATCTTCAAGTGACATAAGCATCTCTACTACATCAAGGCTATCAGCACCTAAATCATCAACAATTTTTGTCTCCATAGAAACACTTTCTGGTGCTTTGCCTAATTGTTCACAAATAAGTTGTCTAACTCTTTCGAAACACATAAATATTCCTCCAAATTTAACAAATATATTATACTACTTTTCTTTTATAATGTAAAGCAATTTTTAATTTTTTCATACTTTAAAATAGCGAGAATTATGGTACTATTTTATTTATAATTTTATAACAAAACCTAATATAATATTATTTATGTGTTATTGTTTTGTAAAAAATGCCTAACTATTTATGTTAGGCTAATTTATATCTTTTATTTTCCTGTATTAATATCTAAATAGCTTGCAGGGTCAACAGCATTTCCATCTTTCCAAACTTCAAAGTGAACTTCGCCTTCTTCTGTTACTTCACCAGTTGCAGTATTGCTGGCTTTACCAATTACATCACCTTTTTTAACAACATCTCCAACTTTTACATTTGTAGTACTTGATAAACTACCGTAAGTTGTTTTTAGGTTGTTACCATGGTCAATTTCTATAACTGTGCCTTGAAGCAAATTTGTTGTTATTTTTGTTACCGTTCCATCATAAACAGCCAAAACATCAGTTCCAACGTTTGCGGCATAGTCTACTCCCTTATGAACTTCCCAAACATTTAAGGTTTTGTTGTATTGAAGTTCTGTATCACTATATCCTTTTGTTACAGTACCATTTAAAACCGGTGAAGTGAAAGAAATAACATCTACACCTGTTGGTGCTGTATCCTCTGCGTCTCTTGATGCGCCTACACTAGTTAGCACTATTGCGATTGCGAGCATAACAACAAGTAAAGCTAATGCAACATAATATCCATACTTTGAAATAAAACTTTTTAAACTGCCTTTCTTTTTTTGTGGTTGAGTATTTGTGTTCTCCATATATCCTCCATACCATGATTATTGACAAAAAGTTTTTACTTATACAGCAATTTTATTATTTTTTTGAAATAATATTGATTTTATTAAATAAATATTTTTAAATTTAGTTTATTCTTTATTTAAAATCCGTTTAAAATTAATGGATAGCCTATATTAATTTGATTTTTTGAGATTGCAATTTGAATATTTATTTTTTTGTCAAAAATGTTTATAAATTTTTCAAGTGAGCTATCATAACAATATATAATTTCATAATTATCTACTTTTTCTGTCTTTAAAATATAATTATTATATTTATTCAAAATTTCATCATAATTTTTTTGTGAATAATTATCTATTCTTATACTCTCACTTAAAATTTGATTATTAATATTCTTTTTTATATTTTTAGCATTATCAAAATCACAAACAATAATTGAGTTGTTTGCACTATTTATTATCTTTGCATTTTTGATATCATAATCTATCTTTGTTGTGTAATAAAAATATGTAGCTTTATCATTATAATTAGATTTAAAAAAAGGAGTATAAATTGGCATGATTAATAAACATAAAGATAGAATAAAAAAAGCCGAAAATCTAAATTTTAAAGTATGCATAAAAAAAATATTGCCAAAATTTAAAAGTTTAAGCAATATTTTTTCTTTTTTAAGCATTTTTAATAACAATTTAAAATTAAACAATAATTAATTTATAACATTATTGCAAAAAAATCCTTTACTTTATCTATATTTCAAAATTTAAAAGTCCACATTGATACAATATTGACAAAAAGTTTTTAGAGTTAAAAACATCTTGTTCCAAACTTAAATAATATTTTA
>CAMOCI010000107.1 GCA_946610635.1 uncultured Clostridia bacterium
GCAACCAAAACTTGTTTTTAAAAATATTGAAAACACACAAATACTACAAAAAGGAGTTATTGTAAGACATCTTGTTATGCCAAACTGCATAAACGATAGTTTAAAAATACTAGAATTTTTATCTCAGTTTAAAGATAATATTATTTTAAGTTTAATGGGACAATACACACCTTGCTACGAAGCATATAAATTTAAAGAAATTAACAGACCATTAAAGCCTATAGAATACAAAATTGTGTTAAACAAAATGATTGAATTAAACTTTGAAAATGGGTACACACAAAATTTAGATAGCTGCACAACAAACTACATACCTGTTTGGGATTTGAAAGGTGTATAACATTGATTATCTACTAACAATTATTTTGTAATGACAAAATATATAACAAAATTTTTAAACATAATTAACAAATAGCGATAAACTATATTACTAAATACGATAATAAATTGCAAAACAAATTGCAATGTGATAAAATTGTTTTAGAGGTTGTTATGCAAGCATACGATTTTTACATATCAAATAAAGAAATTAATGAACAGGCAAAAGAAAGTTTAAGAGGCTTTTGGAAAGATGCTGGAAAAGTTGGTGCAATAACTTATGTTTTGTGTACTTTGCTTTTGGGGGCAACAATATTACTTTCAATTTTTGTAAGCCCATGGCTTGCAATACCGCTAGGATTGTTTTGCTTTATCTTTTTTGCTGTTATAGATTATGGTTTTAACAGATTTTGCTATGGCCTTGCAAAACAAGAAGCACCAAATAGTAAATATTTATTTTCTGGTTTTTCAAAAAAAATGGGCAGTATTTTAAGTATTGCTTTTAAAAGGCTAATGCTTAGCATAATTTGGCTTCTTTTGCTTATTGTGCCTTGTGCAATAAAAAATATAGGTTACAGCATGAGTATATTGCTACTTATTGATAGACAAGACATAAATGGTGATAATGCTCTTGCAGAAAGTAAACATATTATGATGCAAAATTATGGTAGATATTTTAAGTTTATTTTACATAATATTTTATGGTTACTACTTGTATTTTTTACAGCAGGCATTGCTTGGATTTGGGTCGGTCCAAAACTTGCAGTTAAAAAAGCATTGTTTTACGAAAATTTAAAAACGGAGTTTTAAATAATTTTAATAATGAAAACATTTTTATATTGGTTTAGTGTGTTACTGAGTATTATACTTGTAATCACTATTAATTTGATTTTTGATTTTAGGATAAGTGTTATTTGGGAGTTTTTTATCTGTTTACTAGTTATTGTAGCACCGGCAATTATTTTAAATATTTTGGATTGGTTAGTACCAAAAAACTTATATATTCAAGATAAAAAACTATATGCAGAAAGACGTTTTGAAAATAAACTATTTAAAAAACTTAACATAAAAAAATGGAAAGATAACGTACCACAATTTTTAAAAGTGAAAAATATAAATTATATTAAAGACGAAAATAAACAAGTTGACGCAGATTACATAAACTTTTTTATTACCGAAACAAAACGTGGCGAACTTATGCATTTGATTGACATTGTTTTAGGTATAGTTGCTATGCTATTTTTACCAAAACATTACTTTTTTAGATATTCTTTACCTATTATATTAGTTTGGATATTTTTTAATGGATTATCAATTATTATTCAAAGATATAATAGACCAAGACTTAAAAAGTTTTTAAAAAGAATTGAGCAAAATAAAGAAATTAATAATTCTTTAACAGATAATGAAAGTTTAGAACCACAACATTAAAAAAGGGCAAATTAAATTTTTTGCTCTTTTTTTTGCTTATTAACTTCTATAATCATATTCTCCATTTGCTTCATGCATTTTTCTTGATTAAATTGTTCTGCCATTTGAAAGTACTTTTCTTCAAATATCTTTTTTTCTTCGGGATGTTCTATAAAATAGTCTATAACTCTCGCTAAATCTTTTGGATTGTTATGCTTAAACACACACTTTTGACTGACAGCAAAATTTTGTGTGGCGCTTCTTTTACTATCACTGACAATAACAAGTTTGCCAGCACATATTGCCTCTAAACACGCAATACCTTCAAGTTCTATGTTTGCTGGATGAATATACATATCACTCATATTTAAAATATCAGACATTTCTTCTCTGCTATATAACTTAAATATTGGATAAATAGGTAGTTTTTTTGCTAATCTTTTATATTTATTTTCTAGTGGACCTTGTCCGGCAAATATTAATTGTATTTTATTTTTATATTTTGAATACTTTATTGCTTTGATAAGGACGTTTTGCGCTTTTTCTACTGCAAGCCTGCCAGTTGAAAGAATTACGATTTTATCTTTTAATTCTTCTGGCTTATTAACTACTTGTTTAGTTATATTGCTATTTACGCCATTAGAAATAACATAAGCATTAGTTTTATGTTTTACAAAGCTTTCAAAATCATTTTTTATAAACTCCGATGGATAATGAATAGCATCAATATATTTGTAAAATCTGTTATAAAAATTTTTGTAAATTGCCTTATTAAATAACATAAAGTTTTGCAAACGAAAATGACTAGAAAAGTTTTCTGCTTGACAATGAAATCCAGCAGTTGTAGAAAGACCCATTTCTTTTATAACTTTTAAAGATTTGCGACCTAGTGCAAATGGCAATAAAATATGTACATGCTCTGCATCTTTTAATGATTCTTTAATAATATTAATGTCTGGCTTTGCAAGAGTTACATTATTTTTTTCTATAATTTTATCAAAAATACCTAAACTTAAATTTGGCACAACATAATAGTTTTGCTTACCTTTTTTTTCTTGGTCTGCACATAATACCTTAACATTATGATATTTAGATAAGTATTTAATCAAATTTGTTGCGGCAATTGTCGTACCGTTTGTTTCGCTACCTAAAACGTCACAAATTATTGTTATATTCATATCTTCCTCGTAAAAACTATTGTATATTATTTGTTTCTGTTACATTATATCATAAGTTAAACAATAATCAAAGATGTTTACTAAATAATTTACATATTTAATATTGAATTTGCATATTTAATATTTTTATTAAAGCATTTAACAAAAAAGTTAAAGCGATTGCTTTAACTTTTTTTATTAATAATCTCTTCTATAAGAAATTCTGCCTCTTTGCATGCAACATGCAATAATAAGCCAAATTGCTGAAAGTAAGATTATAACATAAATAATGGTTGAGCCAACTGTTGCAGCACCAAAAATTGC
>CAMOCI010000108.1 GCA_946610635.1 uncultured Clostridia bacterium
CTAAATATTTATACTCTTTTCCAAATTTTTGAGATATATTTAAATTTTCTTTTCCAACTTTAAAAGATTCTACATCCTTAAAAACATTTTTTAAAATTTTTGAAACATTAATTTTTATAAGTTCAGAATCTAACAAACCACCATCTATATAGTGATAAAATAAATCGTGTGTAAATTTTTTATTACTTAACTCTTTTTTCATAATTTTATTATATCAAACTAATTCATATAAGTCAATATCGAATTTTATTCTACATAAAAAATTTCTTCAACTTTTTTATCTAAAACTAGTGATATTAATAGTGCTAATTTTGTTGATGGATTAAACTGGGCTTTTTCTATTGCAATTATCGTTTGCCTTGTTGTGCTTACAAGCCCAGCAAGTTCTTCTTGCGATAATCCTACTTGCTGTCTAATATTTTTTAGATTGTTTTTTAATACAATTTCTTTATTCATATTATATCACCTTTAAGCAAAATAAAACAAAAAATACAATGCTTGCTACAAATGCCAATCCATGCAAAACTGCACCAAAAAGCACTGGCCATGGCCTTTTTGCCAAAAAATATTGAAAAAAGTATTGTGCACTAGCCCAACCATAACAAACAATAGCAACTGCAAGTGCTCCAGCAAAATTGCCTAAAGCGCACTCTGTAATTATTAATGCAGTAGCAATAACCCCAGTAATAATTAAAGCAATCCAATTTCCTTTATTTCCTTTTTGCCTTTCCATTTCTCCAATCAAAGTTTTTTTTGATTGTGCTTTTTCTAAAATTTTTTCCTTTTCCATATATACCACCTTTGTAAAGTTTACTTTACATTTTTATTATATTCAAGTAAAAATTAAATGTCAAGTATTTTTTACATTTTTTAAATAATTTAATAAAAAATCAAATGTATAAAAATTATCATTTGCTATTTTTGATATATCAAAACTAAAAAGCATTTTCTATATGTGTAATGGTATCGGCTAAAATTTCTATACAATCAAATCTAACTTTGCTGTTTGTTAAGTGTTTTGCAAGCAAAAATTGAGTTGCAACAGTTCTTATTTTATTTTGTTTGTATGGTGTTATTGCTTCTCTTGGCATTCCAAAACGTTTTGTTTGTCTATCTTTAACTTCAACAAAAACAATAACATCATTATCCTGTGCAATTATGTCTATTTCTCCTATCTTTGTTTTAAAATTCTGTTCCAAAATTTTATATCTTTTATCTAACAAATATTGTTTTGCAAGTATTTCGCCCTGCAATCCTATAATACGATTAAGCTGTTTCATCTTTACCTTTAATAAATTACTTTTTTTTATTTAGTTTAATTGTTTAATGTATTATTTTACAAAATTTTTTATAAATGTTTTTCTATGTATTTTACATGGGCCAAATTTTTTTAATAAGTCTATATGTTCTTTTGTACCATAACCCTTGTGTTTTGCAAAATTATACTCTGGGTATTCCTTATCTAGTTTTTGCATAAGCCTATCTCTATGCACTTTTGCAAGTATTGATGCCGCCGCTATTGAATAACTTATACTATCTCCCTTTATTATTGCAATTTGGTCTATATCACTATCAATATCTTTAACTGCATCAACGAGTGCAAGTTCCGGCTTTTCTGTCAAATTTTCAATAGAATTTTTCATACCAAGTTTTGTTGCCTGTAATATATTAATATCATCTATAGTTTGGGCATCAACTTCTTGTATAGAATACTCGATAGCAACTTGCTTTATCTGTTCAAAAAGTTCTTCTCTTTGCTTCTCTGTTAATTTTTTACTATCATCAATACCATAAATTATTTTGTCACCATCAAGTGGCATAACACAACTTGCAACAACAACAGGCCCACATAGTGGACCACGCCCTGCCTCATCTATACCACAAAAAATTTTATATTTTTGCGCTATCTTTCTATCGTAATCTACAAGTTTTAATGTTCTTTCTTTTTTGTCAGTTTTCATATTTAACCTTTGTATTATAATTTTTCATCCAATGTAATTTTACCCAGTCTACCTTTTTTGAAATCATCTAATATACCTATTGCACCACGTTCGTAGTCAACTTCTCTGCCTTTTGATATAAATCCACGTTTTTGACAAATTAGTTCAAAAACTTGTAATCTATTTAAATTATTGCATTCAATTTTATATCTATCTTCTAAAATCTTTTTGTCTTTTTTTAGCATATCCCCAACAAATTCTAAACCAAGTGATGCAACATCCAAAATCTCATTTTTAATTGAGCCAATATATGCAAGGCGTGTGCCTACAACTTCATTTTCAATATCTGGCCAAAGTGTACCCGGAGTATCAAGCAAATTAATATTTTCATCAATAGCTACCCACTGTTTGCCACGAGTAACACCCGGCTTATCTCCCGTTATAGTTTTGCCTTTGCTTGCTAAATTGTTTATCAATGTACTTTTCCCACTATTAGGCACACCAATAACCATTGCTCTAAAAGGTATGTTTAATCCCTTTCTTTTATTCCAATCTGCTTTTTTAGAGAGCATTGTTTTCATTAAATTTTTAATAACTTTTGCACTGCCAGAAATCGTGCTATTAACTTTTACACAAGCACTATTTTCTTTTTTATTAAAATAACTTTGCCAATAATTAGTATCTGCATCATTTGATAAATCGCATTTGCTTAATACATAAATCACTGGCCTTTTGCTAGCAATTTTTTCAAAACTAGGATTTAAACATGAAAAAGGTGCTCTACTATCAAGAACATAAATTATTAAGTCTACATTTTTCATTTCTTTTTCCATTACATCTAATGCACTTTTCATGTGCCCAGGAAACCAATTTATTTTCATAAGCAAATTCCTTTTTTATACTTTGTAATTCAGCATTTATAAAAATAGATAAATTTAAAAATTTTTATCATTTTTTAAAATCTAATAAAATTATATTACATTTTTGTTTCGCCTTATATACTTTCTGTATAAATCTTTTCTTCTATCTTTTGTAACAAGCAAGCTTTGTTCTAACTTCCATTTTAAAATTTCTTTATGATTGCCGTTAGTTAATACTTCTGGCACAACAAGACCCTCAAATTCTCTTGGTTTTGTGTATTGTGGATATTCAAGCAGTCCATCAGAAAAACTCTCTTCATCTGTGCTACCATCACTAAGCACTCCATCAACATATCTAGCAACGCTATCCATAAGCACCATTGCAGGAAGTTCACCCCCTGTTAAAAC
>CAMOCI010000109.1 GCA_946610635.1 uncultured Clostridia bacterium
AATTTAGATAATCAAATGTTAAAAATTAAAAATAAATTTGGAGAAGAAGCCATACGTAAAGGCAATAGTTTATTTGATAAACATTTAGGTGAACCATTAGGTGGATTGCATGCATACCAAAATAGCAAAAATGATAAGTAGTTTTATGTTTTTGTTAAATAGTTTTACAAAAAATATTAAAAAAGACAACTCGTGTTGTCTTTTTGTATTTAGATACGTAATAATAACACAATAAATTTATTATAAGTGTTTTATTATACTCCAAAACTTAATTATGGATTTGCTGGCAATGTACCACTACCATAGTTTGTTGTCCATGTTGATGGAGCTGTTGTCCAAACTTCTGCTGCTGCACCATTGGCAAATTGTATTGCTTCAATTTGTACAGTGATTGTATAAGTTTTGTTAGCATCTAAATTTGTTAATGTTTTTGGAACTGTTATACTTGTAACAAATTCTTGACTTTGTCCTGCGCTCATTTTGCCGTTGTAGTAGTAATAATCATCTTCTCCAAGCACCCAATTTGCATTTGTAACTGCTGTTACATTAGAACTTGCTGTATCTGTGTTTATCAAGGTTAATTTACCTCTAACAACTGCATCACTTGTGTTTGTTGGCATAGAAACTGCAATAGGTTGACTATAAACAGTTCCTGGCATTGCTGTGCCATCAAATGTTAGTGCTGCAACGCTTGTTCCACCTTGTGTGATTGTTAAATCAACAGGGTCACCCAATGTGATTGTTCCTGTGGCTGTTTTTGTTGCGCTAAAAAATGCTGCTGTTACACCAAAAATAAGTGATAATCCTAGCAAGATTGAAAGTGCAACGATTGCAAGAGTTGTGCTTGACGATTTTCTTTGTTTTTTAACTACAACTCTTGATGTACCATTTCTTGTTTCTCTTTCCTTTTCCATATAATCTCCTTGAACTTTTTGTTCAAAATAATTTTGTATATTTTTTATTAAAATTATTCACGAAAATCAAAATGTTATAAATTGTC
Source organism: uncultured Clostridia bacterium (assembly GCA_946610635.1). Taxonomy (GTDB): domain Bacteria; phylum Bacillota; class Clostridia; order Christensenellales; family UBA1242; genus UBA9845. The sequence goes on from CAMOCI010000109.1 coordinate 1,001, forward strand.
AATTTTTTAATGCATTTTATAAGTTATATTTAGCAAAATATTAATATGAAACTTAAAAAAGAATTAAATAAAGATAACAAAATAATAGTTTATCTTGCTGCCAGCCTAATTGTTATACTTTTGCTTGTTTTTACAATTTCGCTAGCTTTTTTTTCAAATAACAACACAACAAGCGGCACTATAACGGTAGGAGAAATTGATTTTTCTGTTTATGAAAACAATGAGCAGATTGGCTATGTTATTCCCGGACAAACAGCACAAAAAACGATTACTGTAATTAATTCAAGAAATAGTCAAGGCACAAATACTAAAAATTTAGGCACTTTTTTGTTTAAATTTAATTTAGAAGTGTATGTTGACAATGAATATGATGAAAATTTATCAAAACTTGTTTATCCAAATATAGATTTATATAACTTTACACAAGATGGAGAAGAATATTACTATAATGGTTGTTTAAATAAGGCAGAAAGCGTAAATTTATGTTCTAATATTACTTTTTCCGAAGGAATAGATGATTATTATCAAAATAGAAATATCAATATTGTTTTTGTGATAGATGCAGTGCAGGCAGAAAATAGTGCATATAAAGAATTATGGCCTGATGCACCACAAAGTTGGGTAGAAATCATAAATAATGAAATATAAAATGTTTGACTTATACCGTCTAAAAATATTCTTATTTTGTAATTGATTATTTATTTTGCTTTACAATATCTATTTTATTGTGTAAAATATTAATATATTTTAAGGAGGGAATTAATGGATAACAAAATAAAAAAACCTATAAGCCCTTCGCAGTTGAGTTCCATAAAAAAGCCAGAGTCACCAAAAAGTGTAAATACCGTTAGTGCAAAGCCAAGTGTGGCGCCAGCTAAAAATATGGTAGAATCAAGTCCTAAACCTATGACTACATATAGCAGTGGGTTGGGAACAAAATCAGCCATAACTGCATCGGAAAAAATACCTCAACCAATTGTTGGTCCAAAAAATTACAAAAGATTTTTTTCAATTATAGGTATAGTATTACTTGTTTTAATAGTTGCTGTTTCATTAGTTTTGATTGTTGTATATCCAAGAGCATTAAGGCCTATTGACATTAGCCTTGATTTTACAGCAGATATCGATATTAGAATTAAAGATGATTTATCAGTTCATCAGAGTGACGAACAGTTGCCAGAAAAAACACTTGTTATGCCAGGTGATACTATAAACTATACATTTAACATATTTACAGAAAAAAATGCAGAAACAGATGATAGTGTAAATCTAGATGTATTTTTAAGATTAAGAGCAAGTATTGAAAGCGAAGATAACTTTTTTGGTGATACAATAAGTATTGCTTTTACTGATAATAATGAGTGGTTTAAGGGCGCAGATGGTTACTATTATTATCAAAAAACCAATTCAAGCGATGGTTTGCTTTCGCCAGATGAGAAAATCAGCATAACAAGAAATTTGGTTATTGATAAGAGTGTTGGCAATGCTTTTGCTGGTAAAACAATAACAATTAAGCTTGAAGCTGATGTATTGCAAGCACAATATCAGGCTATTGAAGAATTGTGGCCAACAGCACCTTATGAATGGGCTTCTCAATATAAAGGCCTCACATGGTAATAAAATAAAAGGAGTTTTAATTACATAACAAAAATAAAGGAGTAAATATGAAAAAACAAAAGTTACTAATTAGTTTTTTAATTTTGTTTGGAATAATATTTATTCCTTTTTTTACAGGTTGCAATGATGTTAAGTTAAAAAAATCTTTACCTGCACCAACTTCTGCTGAATATCAAATAAATTTAGATAGTGGCAGACAAATGCTTTACACACAGAGTCATCCGCTAGCAAGTGGTTACATATTTGGAATTTCAGAAACTAAAACAGAAGATTATGCAGACTTTTTGCGATATAAAACAGATAAAAACTATTTTGATGTTACAAACATGTTTTTAAATGCTAAAACTTATTATTTTTTTGCAAAATATGTAGGTACTGGTGATTATGTTTCTTCTGAAAACTCACCTATAAATAGTCACTCAATTCAACATAAGTTAGATACACCTTTTATAACATTAACTAGTACAACTTTAAACTGGGTCAGTGTAAATCATGCAGATAACTATAACATTAATTGTGAATATGGTAATAAAAAAGAACTTGTAGCAACAACTCAAGACACAACTTTT
>CAMOCI010000110.1 GCA_946610635.1 uncultured Clostridia bacterium
AACAGCTTCTAGCACCAAACGTGTTTTAACTGTTTTTCTAGCATCGTCCATACGTGATTTTTCTAGTGCTTCCACAGTTGTATTCATATATTTAACATAATCATCAATATTTAAACCTTGATGCTCTAATTGATGAGCAAATTGATGAACAAACTCGTGGGCTTGTTCTTCTACCATAACTTCTGGTATTTCTACCTTTGCATTTTCTGTAATCATCTCCAAAAGTTTTTCTTCTGCCTTTTGCTCGGCTTTGTGTTCTTTTTCTTTTTTAAGTTGTTCTTTAATACTCTTTTTATATTCTTCCATTGTGTCAAATTCGCTTACATTTTTAGCAAATTCGTCATCAAGTTCTGGCAATACTTTTTCTCTAACTTCGTGAATAGTAACTTCAAAAACACAAGGCTTATCTGCCAAATCTTCTGCTGGATAGTCTTTTGGGAATGTTACATTAACAAGTTTTTCTTCACCAGCTTTTGCACCAACAAGTTGGTCTTCAAATCCAGGTATAAAAGTTCCACTGCCAAGTTTTAATTCGTAGCCCTTTGCTGTGCCACCTTCAAAAGCAACACCATCTTTTTTGCCAACAAAGTCAATAACTAGTGTGTCGCCAAGTTTTGCTTCTCTTTCAACAACCACCATTCTGCCAGCTTTGTCTTGCATAAGTTTAATTTCTGCATTAACTTCTGCTGCACTAACTTTAATTTCTTCTTTCTCTACTGTCAAACCAGTGTAAGCGCCAAGTGTAACTTCTGGATAAACTTCTGTTGTTATTACAAGTGTAACACCTGTTTCATCAATCTTTTCAACATCTAGCTTTGGGTTACCTACAACTTCCATATTTTCTTTGTTTAAAACTTCGTTGTAATAAACATAAAAACTATTGTTTAATGCTTCATCATAAAAAACAGTATCGCCATATTCTTTCTCTATAACCTTTCTTGGTGCTTTACCTGCTCTAAAACCTTGAACACGATATTTACCTTTTGTGTGTTCGTAAGCATCTTGCAATGCTTTTTGCCATTCTTCGCTTGTCATTTTGATTGTAAATTTTACTTTTTTGTCCGCAAGAACTTCTTTTGTGTATTCCATTTTATTCTCCTTAAAACGAGAGATATTATATCACACAAAATATATTATTGCAATTTGTTTTGACATTAATAGTGCATTTTTTGTAAAAACAAATTGAATTTTGCAAAAATATCATGCACATTTTGTTAATGCAATTAAATAAAATTTTGAGTTTAAATCAATTATCTGTATTGTAATAACAAAAAACTGCAAATTAATGCAGTTGTTGATTAAAATAATTTTATAATAGAACTTATTAGCATATAAGCCATAAACACAGCAACAACAATGCAAAATATTGAAGGTAATAATCTTTCAAACCTTTGTGACCTTTTACGTCTTCTCATTTTTTTATTGTTTGTTTCATCTTGCATAACATAAGTTTCGCCGTCTTCACCGCTAGCTAATTCCATAACTATTGTTTCTTGTCTTTGTTCAATTTCTTTTTGCAGCACTATATAGTTTTTTAGAAAAACATACGATAGCATCGAAAAACCAACCGCAAAAAATAACATTGCAGGTATATACATAAAAGATGTTGCGTAAGAAAACATCAAACACAAAAAAGCAAGTATAAATATAATTGCTATTGAAAAATTTAACTTGTTATATCTAAATTTCATATTACTCCCCATATGACATTAACACATTATTTTTTATTCTGTAAACATTTATTATGATGTAATTGTCAAAAATACTTTTTTAGAGAACATATTAACATTTCATAATTATTTACCAAACAAAGAAAGTACAAGTGGCACAATAACCAATATGACTGCAACAATGTAAACTATTGTGTAAGTAATGTTACGCTTTGTACGTACATAGAAAAATGCACAAAAACTTGTAACTACAAATGCAAGTATATATGCAATACTGTTAAGAATTCGTGCACCAGTTGTTGCTTGACCTAAAAATATTTTTGAAATTATAAGTGCAATGCCTGAAATAACTAATGCAATAAATGCCATGGCATTAAAAAATTTTTTTGAATTTAATTGATTTTTCATTTTAACTCCTTGTTTGTTTAATAATATCACAAAAATATTATTTTGAAAAGACATTTTTTTGTTATTTATTTTATAATCAAATAATTACACAGATTTTAATAACTATGATTACATATTGCATTCAATATAAACAGATAAATTATCTATGCTTATTTACAAAGTTTACAAAATATTCTGGCAAAGGCACTTCAACTTCCATATATTTTTTTGTTGTTGGCATAGTAAAACAAATTTTGTAAGCAAAAAGTAGTTGACCTGCAAGTGATTTCTCTTTATTTTTAAAGCCATACACTTTATCGCCTGCAACTGGGTGACCCAAATATTTGCTATGTACCCTTATTTGATGTGTTCTGCCGGTTTTTAACTCAAAATGCACAAGTGTATAACCTTTAAGCCTTTCTACAACATTAAATTTTGTAATAGCAATTTTACCTTCATTTTCATTGCAAACTGCCATTTTTTTTCTATCTTTTTTACTACGAGCAATATTTGTTACAATCTCGCCACTATCCTCTTTTAAATTACCTTCTAGCACCGCCATATAATGGCGTTTGCACTCTTTTGTTTGTATTTGATTAGAAAGTTCTATATGCGCTTTATTATTTTTTGCCACAATTAAAAGCCCTGCTGTATCTTTATCTAGCCTATGCACAATGCCCGGTCTAAAATTACCATTAACAGTGCTCAAATTTTTTATATGATATGTCAAGGCATTAACAAGTGTACCATCGTAGTTGCCAGCAGCTGGATGTACAACCATGCCTTGTGGTTTGTTTATAACAAGCAAATCATCATCTTCGTAAACAATATCAAGTGCTATTTTTTGTGGAGTTGCAGAAAGTTCATGCCTTTGTATGTCTTCTACAATCACAACATCACCATTTTGAATTTTGTAGCCTGCTTTTACATTTTTTGCATTAACAAAAATCTTTTTTTCATCTATCAAATTTTTTACTGCGCTACGTGTAATTTTTAATTCATTAGACAAAAATACATCTAGTCTTATATCAAAATCTTTATCTATCACTATCTTTTGCATCTTTTACACCATTATTATTTTTTTTATTATCTCTGT
>CAMOCI010000111.1 GCA_946610635.1 uncultured Clostridia bacterium
GCTGCTGTTAAAAATTGTATTGTTTTGTTGTAATTTTTGTGATAGTTCAAGCAATATTTGTTCTGTTTTTGCTTGTTCTACTGTCTTTTGGGATAATTCACCCTTAACACCTGCAAGCGAATTTTGCATTAATGATAAACTTTGTTTTGCGTTATTTTCTTCTGCTTTTAACTCTGCAAGTTTATCCATTGATGCAAGTTTTTCTGCGCCGAGTTTACTGATATCTGCTTTAATATCACTTAACTTATCAAGAGCAGAAATCATTAGTTGTTGGTTTTGCTCAGCTTCATCTTCACTTTTTGTAAGTTCATCAACAACTGACAAATACTTTTTACTTATCTCATCATTATCTAACTTTAAACTCTCAATTGATTTTTGATTTAGCTCTATTTTGTTATTCTTTTCAATTATTAATTTTTCATCAATTTCAATATTATTTTGCTCTTCTAAAAGTTCGTTCTGTAATTTATTTGCCTGCTCACGCAAAAGTGCCAATCTTTCTCTAACAATGTTTGTTTCGCCACTTTTACGTTCTAATTGTATTGTTAAACTAACAACTTTGTCATAAAGTTCTTTAATTGTTACATCAATTTTTTGTATATCTTCATAATTTTTGTTGTAATTTGCAATAGTTTTATCTAAATCTTTTTGTTTAGCATCAATTTCTTCTGCAAGTGCATTTATACGAGTGCTAATTTCTTGCTTATTGCTTGCAGCGTTATCATATTGATATATATAGTTATTAATTTCTAGACTTCTTAACTCATCACGAAGTTCAAGATATTTTCTTGCTTTTTCAGCTTGGTCTTTTAAAGGATTAAGTTGACGTTCTATCTCAATCATAATATCTTTAAGTCTTGCAATATTTTCACGAGTTCTTGCAAGTTTTCGCTCACTTTCCAACTTTTTTTCTTTAAATTTAGAAATACCAGCGGCTTCCTCAAAAATTCCACGTCTATTCTCAGGTTTACTGCTAACAATTTGTTCAACTTTGCCCTGTCCAATGATAGAGTACCCATCACGGCCAATGCCAGCATCATGCAAAATATCAACAATGTTTTTAAGCCTACTTGTACTGTTGTTAATTAAATATTCACTTTCACCACTTCTATACAATTTACGAGTTAATATAACTTCGCTATAATCTATATCAACATCTCTATTAGAGTTATCCAAAACAATAGACACTTCTGCATAACTTAAACTTTTACGAGATTGTGTACCATTAAAAATAACATCTTGCATGGATGAACCACGAAGAAGTTTACTACTTTGTTCTCCAAGAACCCAACGAATTGCATCGGCAACATTACTTTTACCGCAACCATTTGGGCCAACAATAGCAGTTATACCATCATCAAAATTAATAACTGTTTTATCTGCAAAACTTTTAAAACCAATAAGTTCAATACGTTTAAATTTCAAAGCAAAATCTCCCACTGTGTAACAAATTTTTTTACGCAAAATTTCAACACAAAAAAACTGCACATAATATGAATATATTATATCATATATGCTAATATTTGCCAACCCCTAAAAGCAAATTTGTTGAGATTATTTTCCATAAATAATAACACAAATATACTATTAAATAATTGCAACAAAAAAGCATAAAGTTTAAATCCTTATGCTTTATTTACTTTTTATCATTCCTATTGTTTTTTGTGCAGCCAAATTCTCTGCTTCTTTCTTGCTTTTTGCAGATGCTAAAGCAAAATCTTTACCATTAATTTTAACCTGAACTGTAAATTTGGGCATGTGTGCAGGACCTGTTTTTTCTAACAATACATACTCTGGCTTTATATCATCCTTTGCTTGCACAAGTTCTTGCAGCTCTGTTTTAAAATCTTTTGTTTTTAAATGAACTTCTTCTACTAATTTTTTTGAATAATTTAAAGAATTATATATAAACTTTTTGCAAGTTTCTAAATCTGCATCCAAAAGCATTGCTCCAACAATGGATTCAAACAAATCTCCCATAACATTTGTGGAGTTATGCGGGTCAAAGTTGTTACACTGTAAATAATTTATTAAGCCTGTTGATTTGATATATTCGCTTAAATATTCACTGCTAACAAGGTATGCCCTAATTTTGCTAAATTCCCCTTCTGTAAAGTTAAAGTTATCATACAAATATCTTGTTGTGGAATAATTTAAAACACTATCGCCCAAAAATTCTAATCTCTCGTTACTCTCAACGCCGTGAATGTATGCAAAAGAACTGTGAGTAAATGCTGTTTGCAGTAAACTCACATTTTTGAAATTATAATTTATAGTATTTTCAATTTTTAAAACTATATCTTTATCCATATTAATCCTTGTTGATATATTGAATAATTGTTAATTCTGCTATTTTAATTGTCATGTTGAGCATTTCTTCTTGTCTATCTTATGAAGCATCTCAACCACATAAATCCACAAGTCAATCTTTCAAAAACAAAAGATTGCCAATGAGCGAAAATATTGCCAGAGATTCTCACGTCGCTTCGCTCCTCAGACTGACAGTAACATTAAAGAAATGTTTATTATCCTTAATCTTCAATTTTTATATCAATATCATTAACACTGTTAGATAGTTTTTCTATCATATCGCTTTGACCTAAATTGTATGCTTGTTTAATACTTTGATAAAAACTCTCTGCCTTACTACTGCCATGGCATTTAATAACAATTTTGTTTATTCCCAAAAATGGTGAACCACCATACTTGTCATAATCAAAATTTGCTCTTAACCGCTTAAACGTACCTTTCATAAACAAATAGCCAATTTTGCTTGCAATGTGAGATTTAATATCACTTTTGAGTACTCCAAGCAATGATTTTAGTGTACCTTCACAAGTTTTTAATGCAACATTACCTGCAAAACCATCTGCAACAACAACATCAAAGTCGCCACTAAGTAAATCACGTGCTTCCATATTTCCAACAAAATTAATGCCGATTTGCTTCATGTAAGGGAATGTCTTTTTAACAAGTTCATTACCTTTGTGGTCTTCAGTACCAACGCTAAGTAGTGCAACTCTTGGATTTTTTACGCCAAACATAGCTTCGGCATATCTACTTGCCATAAGTGCAAAATGAATCAAGTTTATAGGTTTACAATCCATATTAGCGCCACTATCTGTAAGTATTACAGGTGTGCCTTTAACT
>CAMOCI010000112.1 GCA_946610635.1 uncultured Clostridia bacterium
AAGTTCAACATAAGAAAATTCTGGTAGACTTGTGCCACCTTGCTCCATAATATCCAAGGCATATTCTCTTGTAGATTCAACAGGGTTAAGCATTACTGTTGCTTTGTAATATGCAACCTTACCTTTATTATCTCTTGCAAAAGAAAAAGATTTGCTAAATTGTATAGTTTTTTCATTTACAAGATATATTGCATTGTGAGTTATTTTTTTATTTTTTTTATGAAAACTTGAATTAAAGTCAGCCACCCAATATCCATTTTCTTTTCGTATATTGCTTCCGTGTCTTTCGTAGACATTGCCATTTTTATAAATAGTTTGAGTAGCATCTGTTTGTCCAAAGTTAGAATATAATTCTTTTCTTACATTTTGGTTAAATTCTGTTCCATTTAAAAATTTGTAATTTTTAAAACTTATTCCAACTTCTACTGTTTGTCCCACGGCCACAGCAGTAGTAGAACCATTTCCTACATTTTCAAATTGAGTATAATTATAAAAGTTGTTAAATGCACATAATACTGCATCTTTTGCATTTGTAAATATAGGAGATTCTGGTACTTTAGTGGTATCAACTGTGCCATCATTTGGTGTAACGTTAGAATATATTACAGCAAGCTGATGTGCTTCTAAATCTGCAAGCATTTTTTCATAAATTTTATTTTCATTGTCAAGATAATTATTTTTTTTTATATAAAAAACAAACACAAAAATAACAAACATTGCTGTCAAAATAGCGATGATTTTGTTTAAAATTGTAATATTAAACACATATTTGTCAAATTTATTTTCAAATTTAACAATTTTATCTTCAAAACTCATATTTTATATTTTATCAAAATTATATTTATTAGTCAATATGTAAATCTTTATCTGTTTAATATACAAAAAACAAACATCCACCAATTTCGTTGATAGATGTTTATTTATTTTAAAACCTAGCTGGTAAAAACAAGTTAAATAGAATGCCTATAACTGCACCAAATACAAACAACCCAAATGTAATAAGCATGTTTTGTTTTATGTTTTTATTATTTTTGTAAAGTACCAAAAGTCCTATACCTGCGCTTGCACAAAGCCCACCTAAACAAGCTGAAAATGATATAATACCTGTTGTATAAAGTTCTACAAGCACAACGCTACCTGCGCAATTTGGTATAAGTCCAATCATTGCACAAACGATAGGTAAATACCATGATTGTGGATTAATAGAGTTAATTAACACTTCTTCTCCACCCACAAAATAGATAATTAAAGATATAACTAAATTAGTAATCAAGATATAAGCAAATATTTCTGCTGTGTGTTTTAAACCTTGTAAAACAATATGCCAAAAAACTTTACCTTTATTTTGCTTTGTTTCTTCTTCCATTTCATGCGCATGATGCAAATGATCATGCGCACAAGTATCACAATTTTTTGATTCAATCTCGCAAGTTTGGCATAATTCTTTTTTTGCACATTCAACTTCTTTTTTAATTTGCTCTTTCGTGTGCGCATGTGAATGTTCATGTTTAAAATGTTTGCTGTGTTCTAAGGTACCAACTTTTAGTGTTTGATGTCTAAATATTAAATCTAAACCATAACCCATAATTATTGCTAGCACTAATTTAAAACCAAGTAACACTGCAACGCTACCTATATATTCTGGTTTAGAAAGCATTAATGCAAATGCTTCATCACTAGTTGCAACAAATACTGCAAACAATGTGCCAATCGTTAGCATTTTTCTGCTAAATAAATCTGCCATCACTGCCGAGAAACCACATTGAGGAATAACACCAAGACCTGCACCCCAAAGCGGACCATATTTTTTAGAAGATGAAATCAATTTTTCAAATTTAACTTCGCCCCTATGTTCCATAAACTCTATCAATATATAAACAACAAGTAATATCGGCAAAGCTTTTAAACTATCTAATACTGCATCTAACACTGCGTCCCACATATAAAAACTCCTATTGTCGCTTTATTGTATGTTTTTTTAATGTGTTTGTCAATACTTTTTAAAATTTTTATTGTATATATATTTTATTTGTTGTTTTTATATTTTTATGTTAATATATAAACCTATCTTTTTGTATTTTTTTTATTAAAAAAGTAAAATAAATATGTTTAAATTTGATAAAATATAAGTAGGTACTTATGGAAGCAAAAAAAATAGAAGTAAAAGAAATTCAAAATAGTTTGAATAGTGATTTAGAACAATATGTAAAATTTTGCGAAAGTGAATATAAAAATCAAGTTAAAGAGTGTGCTAAAAAAATTATGGATAAAAATGCAAAATTTGTGTTGCTTGCTGGGCCATCTAGTAGTGGTAAAACCACCACAAGCAAAATATTATCAAAAGTTTTTGAGCAAAATGGCTTTAATGCTTTTTATATATCACTTGACGACTACTTTGTTAATAGAGAAGAAACGCCACTTTGGGATGATGGTGAAATGAATTACGAAACATTTGATTCTATTGATTGGACATTATTTTCTCTCTGTATGCAAGGTTTATTAAACGGTGATGCTGTAAAACTGCCAACATACAACTTTTTAACAGGATGTAAGGAGTTTGGTGAAACAACAACTTTGCAAAAAAATTCTATTGTTGTTATTGAAGGTTTGCACGCGTTAAACCCTATAATAGATAAATTTATACCTAACGACAAAAGCTTTAAAATATATATTTCAGTAAATACAGATTTATATCAAGATGACATTTTGTTTTTAGAACACAACAATATTAGGCTTTTTAGACGTATGATAAGAGATTTACACCATAGGGGAAACAGTATAGAGGAAACTTTAAAAACATGGTCAAAAGTGAGATTAGGTGAAAAATTATATATTCATCCATTTGTTGACACTGCCGAGTATGCAATAAACAGTTTTCATCCTTACGAGTTATCTGTGTATAAAGAATTATTAAAGGATTTGGTTTTGCCAGAAGAATTAACGCAAAAACTTTTACCTTTTTATAGCCTTGATAAAAGTGTTGTTCCTTCAAATAGTGTTCTGCAGGAATTTTTGCCTAAAAAATAAAATGTTAAAAAACTTTTAATAAGGTTATTTGATAATATAATTAAAAAAAGAGTAAGCATAAAATATACTTGCTCTTTTTTGTTATTACATTATAATATTTAATCATATTAGATTTATA
>CAMOCI010000113.1 GCA_946610635.1 uncultured Clostridia bacterium
AGCTGCGGGTATTCATTTAGTACTTGCAACTCAAAGACCTAGCGTTGATGTTTTAAGTGGTACTGCAAAAAATAACTTTCCTGCATCAATTGCATTTTTCTTAACAACTCAAACTGATAGCCGTACAATTCTTGGCTATGGTGGTGCAGAAAACTTGCTTGGTCGTGGTGATATGCTTTACGTTGCACCGGGTAGCAATGAAGGGGCAAAACGTTTGCAAGGTTGCTACGTTAGTGATGAAGAAGTTAAAGCGGTTGTTGAGTTTGTAACATCACATAATGATCCTGACTTTGACCCATCAATAGAGTTGGCAATCAATAAACAGCAAAGCGGTGATTTTGTAAATCCTGATGGTACATTTGCAAGTTATGACAATGATTTTGTTGATGAAGAGCAAGAAATGAACGGCTATGCAAAAAATGTTATGAAAGAATTTATAAGAGTTGGAAGAGCAAGTGCAACATATATTCAAAGAACTCAACGCGTTGGATTTGCAAAGGCTGGCAGAATTATGGATTACTTGGAAAAGAAAAAGTATATTGCACCTAGTGATGGCACATCAAAAGCAAGAGCAGTTTATATGACTAAGCAACAATATATTCAAATTTTTGGTGATGTTGATTTTGATGACCACGATTAAATAGTTTAGATAAGATGTAAAATTTTTAATAAATAAATTTAAATGGAAAAAAGAAATGACAAAAGAAGAACTAATTAAAAAGAAGTTTCATATAATTCAACTTGGTTGTGATAAAAATAGAGTAGATGGCGAAAAAATGGCATATCTACTTATTAACTATGGCTTAAAGCAAGTAGATAACACAGAAGATGCTGAAATTATTATCGTTAATACTTGTGCTTTTATTCAAAATGCAAAGGTAGAAAGCATTGATTATATTATGTCGGCAATAAACTGCAAAAGTGAAAAATGTGAAAAAGTAATTGTTTGTGGTTGTTTTGCACAAAGATATTATGAAGATGCAAAAAAAGGTTTTCCAGAAGTTGATGCGGTTATTAGACTTAAAAATAATGACAAAATTGTTGACGTTGTAAAAGGTTTGTATGGACTAGATACAACAAAAAATGATTGTGCTAAAATTTCTGCATTAAATAGGTCACTTTCTACGCCAAAGCATTATGCATATTTAAAAATTGCTGATGGTTGCAACAATTGCTGTTCTTATTGTACAATTCCATTAATTAGGGGTAGGTATACATCTGTTCCTGTTGAAAAATTATATAACGAAGCAAAAGCATTAGTAAAAAGTGGAGTTAAAGAACTAATCTTAGTTGCACAAGATGTTACAAAATATGGTGCTGACTTGTATGGCGAGCCAAAACTTGTAGAACTCATCAAAACACTATCTAAAATTAAAAAATTAAAGTGGATAAGACTTCATTATTGCTATCCAAATTTGATTACAGATAAACTTTTAAAAGAAATTGAAAACAACAAAAAAGTTTGTAAATATTTAGATATACCTATGCAACATGCAAGTGATAGCGTATTGCTTGCAATGAATAGGAAAGATACTTTTAAAAGTTATGAAGAACTTTTGCAAAAAATACATAATCAAAAGCACTTTATTGCCATTAGAAGTACTTTTATTGTAGGTTTTCCGGGCGAAACAAAGCAGGATTTTGAAGTTTTAAAGCAATTTTTGGAAAGACAAAAAATGCAATATGTTGGCTTTTTTAAGTATAGTAGAGAAGAATATACAAAAGCATACAACATGCCAAATCAAGTTAAAGAAAAAGTTAAAGATGAAAGACTTATGGAAGTTCAGGCCCTGCAAGAAACGATTATGCTAGAAAGTCAAAAACGTTTTGTAGGCAAAACAACAGAATGCGTGCTTGAAAGTATTAATCCAGATGGTAGTTTGGTTTTAAGAAATCAGTATAACACGCCAGATGTTGATAGCGTTGTTTATGTTTATGATAATAGCAAAAAAGTTAAAATAGGTGAGTTTTACAAAGTTAAGATTACAGGACTTGATGGAATAGACCTTATGGGAAAAATTGTTTAACTTGCATTAATATAGTAAAAATTTGTCCTATGTTTTTAACAGTGTTTTAATCATTTTAATGTTAATATATTTTTAAAGGAGTTTTTTATGAATTTACCAAACAAATTAAGTCTTTCTAGGTTAATAATTACGCCTATAATGATGTTTTTTTACCTTGCAAGTTTTATACCTTTTGGAAAAACTATTGCGGTGGGATTGTTTATTATTGGTGCTTTTACAGATTTTTTAGATGGTTATATTGCAAGAAAATATAATTTAGTTACAGATATGGGGAAGTTTTTAGACCCTATTGCAGATAAATTACTTGTTACAAGTGCCCTAATACTTGTTACAGTGGATGGAACAATTATTGCGCCTTTTGGGGCAATAGCACTAGCAATTTTTGTTGGTAGAGATTTGACAGTTGATATGTTAAGACAAGTTGCAAGCAGCAAAGGAAAGGTTATTGCTGCCGATAAATTAGGTAAATATAAAACATTTAGTCAAGATATAGCATTGCCACTTTTAATGCTATATAGTTACTTTTTAACCTTATCTTTGAGTGGAACATTTATGATAATATTTATGTGGGTATCTTATAGCTTTTTAATACTAGCAACGCTTTTAACTATCATTTCACTTGTTAATTATTTGGTTAAAAATAGAGCAGTGTTTACTGAAAATAAATAAAACAAAAGGGGTTTTATGGATAACAAAAAATATATAGGAAAAATTGTAAAAGTAATTATGGATAGGTCACTTGGCTCAAAACATCCAAAGCATGGCTACGAATATCCAGTTAATTATGGATATATTCCAAATACTGTGTCTGGCGATGGTGAAGAATTGGATGCTTATGTGCTAGGTGTTAATGAGCCATTAAACGAATTTGAAGGCGAAGTTATTGCTATTATTCACAGAATAAATGACAATGATGACAAATTGATTGTTGTGCCACATGGCATACGATTAGATGATGAGGAAATTAAAAAGCAAACACATTTTCAAGAACAATGGTTTAAGTCAATTATTTTGAGATAATTATTATAAATTTTAAAAAAATAATAGACTTTTTCGAACATCTGTGCTAAAATATAATC
>CAMOCI010000114.1 GCA_946610635.1 uncultured Clostridia bacterium
ACTTTCGCCCTTACTTGTGAGTTCTAAAAATCTACGCTTTGCTCTAACTTCCACGTCAGCATCAAGATAAAATTTATAGTTTGCCATTGGCAAAACAACGGAGCCAATATCTCTGCCGTCCATAATAACACTGCCTTCGTTTGCAACTTCTCTTTGAAGTTCAACCATTTTTTTTCGTATAATTGGATGAACTGAAATTTGACTTGCCATTTGACTAACAGTATCAGTATAAAGCAATTTTGTAACGTCTACTCCATCCAAAATTACTTTTTGTTCGCCGTTTTCAAACTTTAAAGCCACTTTTGTATTTTTTGAAATAGTTTCTGCATCTTTTTCATTGGTTGCATCAAGCCCACTTTGCAAACATTTTAGAGCAAGGGCCCTATACATTGCACCTGTGCTAAAAAAGGGAATATTCAATTTTTTTGATAGTGCTTTTGCTACTGTTGTTTTACCAGCACCTGCTGGACCATCTATTGCTATAACCAACTTTTCCATTTAATAACTCCTACTTTAATTATATATTATTATAAATAAATATTTTTTGCAAACGATTAATATTAATAATGCAAAGTTTTGTGTTGTTAAGTAACAATTAATTTTTATTTTTCTAAAAATTGCTTTACATCATTAATTATTACATCAACATTACTACAATTATATTCTTTAACATTAGGCATTGCCTTAAACCATGTAACTTGTCTTTTTGCGTAGTGCCTACTGTTTAGTTTTATGTTTTCTTTTAATTTATCAGTATTTATTTTGTTATCAACATAGTCAAAAAACTCTTTATAGCCAATACCACTCATACTTTGGTTATTTTTTGTCAGTTTATAGTTGCTTATTAATTCTTTAACTTCATTTTCTAGGCCCAATTTAAACATCTTTTCAACTCTATTGTCAATTCTATTATATAAAGTTTGTCTATCATCATTTAAAAAGACAAGTTTGTAATTATATTTGCTAATTAGTTCTGTGTTATAGTCACTTTTCTTCTTGCCACTTAACTCATATATTTCCAAAGCTCTAATAATTCTTATAATATCTTTATCATGTAATTTTTCTGCGCTTATAGGGTCAATTTCTCTTAATTTTTCAAGCAAATAATGCCCACCATGTTCTTCTACAATTTTTTTGTATTTTTCTCTAATTTCATTGGATTTATCGCTACAACCAAGTTGCATGGGAAATAACAACCCTTTCATGTATAGCCCAGTTCCACCACAAATAATTGGTAATTTATTTCTAGCTAAAATATCTTTAATAATTATTTCGGCATCTTGTCTATATTCTGCAACGCTATAAGTATCTGTTGGTTCTTTGATATCTATCATATAGTGTTTTGCTTGTAATCGCTCTTCTTTTGAAGGTTTTGCTGAGCCTATATTTAAACCTTTGTAAATTGCAATACTATCGCAAGAAATAATTTCGCCATCAAAAAGATTTGCAAGTTTTATTGCAAGTGCAGTTTTTCCAACGCCAGTTGGCCCACCGATACATACAATTTTTGGCTTTAAACTATTCTTTTGAACCATTTTTCCACTTCCGTTTTTGTAATTTCAACCACAACTGGCCTACCATGTGGGCATTGAAGTTGCATTTGTTCATCTTTCATCTGTTTAATTAGTGCATTTACTTCACCACTAGAAAGTATTTTTCCTGCCCTAATAGCGCATTTACAACTATGTTGCATAAGGCGATCTAAAATCAAGTCACTTTGTTTTAAGTTTTTCATATTAGAAATATCTTTTAAAATTTCATCAAAAAATTTTTTAATATCTAAATCTCTCAAAAGTGCTGGAATAGAAGTGATTGAATATGTATTTTTTCCAAAAGAAATAATATCAAAACCGAGTTTTTCTAGTTTTTCAATATTGTCTTCCAAAAATGTAAACTCTAAATTATTAACATTTAAAATATATGGGGTAAGAAGTTGCTGTTTTGTAACTTCCCTACTATCAACTTCCTTAACAAGTCTATCAAAAAGTAATCTTTCATGTCCTGCATGCTCGTCAATAATATAAACTTTTTCATCTTTTTGAACAATCAAGTAAAGTGAAAATATTTGTCCTACAAATTTTACTGTGCTATTTTCAAAAAACTCTTCGGTTTTAGATTTTCCTTGATTTTGATTAATTAAAAGTTGGTCTTTTTTTTCAAAATTTTCTTTAAATTTTTCATTTAATATTTTAATTAAAAGACTATTATTATTTTCGGCAAGTATTACATTTTCACTATTATTACTTTTACTTTTGTTAAAACTATTTAAAAATAAATTTTCTTTATTATTTATATTATTTTGGTTATTTTTGAGTGTTTTTTCTAGTTTATCATAAGAAAAAACATCATTTTTAATATTTTTATCATTTTTATTATCATTTTGTAACTTTAAATTATTATCATGATTTAGATTATTTTTACTTTCTAATTCAATAACATTTAATTCTGTATTTTTATCATCTTGCACTAAAAAACTAACACCGCTTTTAATTTCATTATATTCTGTAACAAATTTGATAGCAGGTGAAGTGATTTTGTCAACGTTATATAATGCACTGCTTACAGCGTTATAAACATTTCCATAAATTTCGTTAGAATTACCAAATCTAACTTCCATTTTTGTTGGATGAACATTTACATCTAATTTTTCTAATGGAATATTTAGGTTAAGTACAAAAAATGGAAATTGTCCTTTCATTAAATAGTGTTCGTACGCATTATAAATGCAAGTTGATATCATTTGAGAATTTACATATCTGCCGTTAATTGATAATGTTTGATATGTTCTATTTGGTTTTGAAAATGTTGGCAATCCTATGTATCCAGTAATAGAAATTCCACTGTTTGAATTATAAAAATCTACTTTAGTTATTCCATCTGTTGCTTGTTTACCATAAACAATATAAATTGCATCAAAAAGATTTGTCCCTGTGCTTTGATAAATTAATTTTTCATCAGCAATATATTTAAAACTAATTGTTGGGTTACACAAAATATATCTTTCAATCAGATTTGTAATTTCGGACATTTCTTGTCTTGGTTTTTTTAAAAATTTGGCACGTGCTGGTACATTAAAAAATATGT
>CAMOCI010000115.1 GCA_946610635.1 uncultured Clostridia bacterium
TTCTTGACTGCTGAAGTTAATTTGATACCACAAAATTATGTTGACCTTGATGATGACCAATATGCAGTGTTTACAAAAATGCTTGATGAGTTTGAAAATGATGACGACGTGCAAGATGTTTATCATAATGTAAATATGAGAGATTAATTTAAAAGGGAACCTTAAAGTTCTCTTTTTGTTTTTAAGTTTCGTTTTTGTTGACTTTTACGAACATTTGTTTTATAGTATATATGTTAATTTTAAATATAGATCGATTAGTAAATTAATAAACTGTAAAACAATTAACTATTAATTTTAATGTTTAACTTAAAAAATAAATATTGAGATTAATGTTTAAAAAAGGAAAATTAAATGATAATTTTAGGAATTGACCCTGGGTATGCAATTGTTGGTTTTGGTGTTATAGAAAAGATAGGGCATAACATAAAAGTTTTGGACTATGGTGTAATTACAACTCCCAAAGAAGATAATATGCCATATAGATTAGCTACAATTTATGATAGTTTATGTGCATTAATTGATAAATACAAGCCAGATTGCATGGCTATTGAAGAATTGTTTTTTCAAAACAATCAAAAAACTGCAATAAATGTTGCTCAGGCACGTGGCGTAATTATACTTGCTGGCATGAATAAAATTGGCAAATTATATGAATATACTCCACTGCAAATAAAGCAAGCATTAACAGGACAAGGTAGAGCAGAAAAAAAGCAAGTGCAGTTTATGGTTAAGGCAATACTAGGTTTAAATTCTGTGCCAAAGCCAGATGATGCAGCTGATGCACTAGCCGCAGCACTTACACATGCACAGACAAATCAAATATTGGGAAATAACGATATTAAATAAGTTAAATTATTTCGGCTCTCTACCTGCTCGGCTTGTTATTCTTTTGGCTTGTTTTGATTTAGCAATCAAAAACATCGCTTTTACGAATAACGCCTGCGCACCCCAAAAATTTCACTTTGTTGCTATTTTCGGGGGCCCCAATATCCGCACTTTTGTCATCTTTTTTGCTAATTTCTGTAAAACTTGGATTGTCGCAAGATAACTTAGTCGCAAATCAGTTTTGCAATAATTATCTAAAAAATATGATCAAAATTGCTACAATGGTAAAATAATAGTTTTTACATAAAACTTGATTTTATTGCTACAAACTAAGTAGTTACAGTAGCATTTAAAAAAATAAACCGGTTTGTGATAACGGAAAGGAATTTTATGATAGGATTTATACAAGGAAAATTAGAAGACGTTGATGGAAATATGATTACGGTATGCGCAAATGGTGTGGGGTACGAAATTTTTGCTAGTCAAACAACGCTGTCTGGACTTTGCGAAATTGGTGGAGAAGCAAAAGTTTACACATATCTAAATATGGATATGAGAGACGGAGAAATTTCACTTTTTGGTTTTGCTAGTCGTGAAGAAAAAAAGATGTTTTTAAACTTAACAAGTGTTAGTGGAATAGGTCCTAAAACAGCAGTAACCATACTTGGTAGTGTTAGTTTATATGATTTAGCTAGCTCTATAGCAAGTGGTGATTCTAGCGTTATTGCAAGAGTTAAAGGACTTGGCAAAAAAAGTGCTGAAAGAATTGTGTTAGAACTTCGTGAAAAAATGGAAAAATCAGTTGAATTTGTAAAACCATTAGAGAAAAATGAAGAACTTGAAACAGAGCAAGAAT
Organism: uncultured Clostridia bacterium; assembly: GCA_946610635.1. GTDB lineage: Bacteria > Bacillota > Clostridia > Christensenellales > UBA1242 > UBA9845. The sequence continues at coordinate 1,682 of CAMOCI010000115.1, forward strand.
ATGCAATAAATGTTTTGTTGTCGTTAGGCTTAACACGTTATGATGCAATCAAAAAGATAAGAGAAGTTTCACAATCTGGCGATAAGGCAGAAGATATTGTGCAAAAAGTACTACGTAGTCTATAAATATACTTTCGGCTCTATACAGAACCACCGAAACTTTTATTCGCACTTTTGTCATCTTTTTTGCTAATTTCTGCAAAACTTGGATTATCGCAAGATAACTTAGCCGACAATCAGTTTTGTAACAATTATTTAAAAATATGCACAAAATTGCTGTCAAGTTGGTAAAAATTAATAATTAACAAAGAATAATATTTTTTTGTGTTAAGTGTCAAAGAATTACAAAAGTAGTGTTGAAAAATAAAATTAAATAAAATAACTACAAAAAGGAAAATTGTTATGGAAAGAACTGATGATAGATTTATAACAAGTATGAAAAATGAAAGTGATGCTGAAATTGAAAATAAACTAAGGCCAACCAAAATGGATGAATATGTTGGTCAAAGCAAAATTAAATCTCAATTAGATGTATTTATAAAAGCAGCATTGTCAAGAAATGAAGCGCTTGACCATGTGCTTTTGTATGGTCCACCGGGCCTAGGTAAAACAACACTTGCACACATTATTGCTAACGAACTTGGCGTGCAAATGAAGATAACAAGTGGCCCTGCAATAGAGAGCGGGGCAGACCTTGCAAGCATACTTACAAATCTTCAAAAAAATGATGTTTTGTTTATTGATGAAATTCATAGATTAAACAAAAGTGTAGAAGAAATTTTGTATCCTGCTATGGAAGATTATGCACTAGATTTTGTAGTTGGTAAAGGTCCATCAGCAAGAGCAATGAGATTAAAAATTCAACCATTTACACTTATTGGTGCAACTACAAAAGCAGGTAACTTATCTGCACCACTTAGAGATAGATTTGGAGTATTATCTAGACTAGAAAATTACAATATTGAAGAACTCGAACAAATAATAGTCAGGTCAGCAAAAATACTAGGCACAGAGATTGATAATGAAGCAAGCAAAGAACTTGCAAAGCGTAGCCGTGGCACACCGCGTATTGCAAATAGACTTTTAAAGCGTATTAGAGATTTTGCGGAAGTTTATGGCAAAGATAAAATTGATTTGGAAGTAACTCAAAAAGCACTAAATATTATGGAAGTTGACGATATGGGGCTCGATTTTACTGATAAAAATCTCATCTTGACAATGATTGATAGATTTAATGGCAAACCAGTTGGGCTTGATACTCTTGCAAGTAGCACAGGAGAAGATGCTAATACTATTGAAGATGTTTACGAGCCATATTTACTTCAAATTGGCTTTATTGCAAGAACGCCTAGGGGCAGAATTTGTTTGCAAAAAGC
>CAMOCI010000116.1 GCA_946610635.1 uncultured Clostridia bacterium
GGTGCAAAATATCAATTTGTGGCACAACAATGTGTTGCACAAAAGCTAAATTATTTACAGCAAGTTTTTAAAACACTTGCAAAACATGAGATGAGCCACGCAAAAGTTTTTTGGCAACTTATTCATCAAAACTATGAGGGTGATATTATAGAAAATTTAGATTTACAATTTGGCTATCCTTTTGATTGTGATGATTTGTGCCAAAGCATACACTGCCATATGGAAAGTGAAGCATATTTAAGTGATAATATTTATCCTACTTTTGCAAAAATTGCAAAAAAAGAAGGCTACCCAGAAATTGCACACAAGTTTGAACTTATTGCGACGGTAGAAAACTGTCATAGTCATTTACTAGCACAAATTCATCAAAAATTAAAAGCAAACAAGTTATATAAATCTCAGGAAAGCCGTAAGTGGAAATGTAGCCAATGTGGTTTTGAACACACTGCAAAACAACCACCAGCGCCATGTCCATTATGTAACTACGAACAAGGCTACTACGAAGTACCATTTAATATGGGCGATTAATTTTTATAATATAATAAGTTTTTTTAATTACTCTTAACTACACAAAAAAATCCCAGCTACTGCTAGGGATTTTTTTGTGTTATTACTATTTGTTTTGGTTTATTTGTACATTCATAACAATTTCTAGTACTAATTGAATTATACGTAATACCGCCAAAATAAATTCACAAACATAGGCAATTATGTATGCCTGAAAAACTTTTTTAACAACTTCTATTTCTTCATCATCCAAAATATTGTTTTCTTTAATCATTTGTAATGCCATTTCGTTGGCTTGCTTTTCTACCGGCAATGTTAAGAGCGTTGCAATAAAGCCAGATAAAACAAGAAATAAACCCACAGCAATGCCTACAATAGAAAATGCACCAAATGTACTGAATAGCACAAGGTCTAACACAAAGCCAAGTATTACAACCGGTAAAAACAAAATAGGACCTATCAAACTTAAAACTTGCAATCTATTTCTTGCAATAGTTTTTTTATCACCCTTTGCAACAAGTTTTGCAATACCAACTTTTTGCAATGCCAAGCCAACAGCTGTTAAAGTACTTTTATTGGCAATAGTTCTACGCAAAAATATTGTTTTTTTACTTAAACTGTAAGAGTTACCAAACACAAATGCTCTAAAAATGTTTGCTTTTTTAACTTTAACATCATTTAAGCCTGCTTTTTTAAGTGCTTCTTCGGCAACTTCAAAGCTTGTTTTGCCTGATTTTGCCTTTGTGTGGTTGCCAGAGAAATATTTAATCATAACAATAATTCTCATAACGAGAGCTACAATAGCCATTATAGCAATAAGTATTGATACAATAGCATAAGCTACTGCAAGACCATAACTAACACCTTGGTCTGTAAATATTTTGATAAATTCGTTCCAATAATTCATAATGTTCTTCTAAGTATATTTTATAACTTTTTTTTATAATTTACAACCGTTTTTTATATAATAATTTTTAAAGTAGATTATCATACTACTAACACGATTTATTTTTAATTTCATCTAACAGTAAATTAATAAATTTTTCTTTTGGGTACTCTGCTGTTGCTTGACTGCCACGTTTTCTTACCGAAACAACACCGTTTTGCACTTCTTTTTCTCCAAGAATAACAAGATATGGTACTTTTTGTTTTACGGCTTCTCTTATTCTATACGATAAACTTTCATTTCTTGCGTCAACTTCTACCCTAACATTATTTAACTTTAATTCATTTTCAAAATTTTTTGCATAGTTTACGCATGCATCATTAATAGGTATAATTTTAACTTGGAGTGGTGCAAGCCATGTTGGAAATACACCTTTTGTTTCTTCTATCAAAAATGCCATAAATCTATCAAGTGAACCAAGAATAGCACGATGAATTACAACGGGACGTACTTTTTGGTTGTTTTCATCAACATATTCAAGTTCAAACTTTTCTGGTAACTGATAATCAAGTTGAACTGTTGATAACGTTACTTCGTGTCCAATAGCACTCATAACATTAACGTCTATTTTAGGTCCGTAAAATGCTGCCTCGCCTTTTGCTTCATAAAACTCTGCACCTGTTTCAATCAAAATTTCTCTTAACTCTGCTTCACTCTTTTCCCAAAGCAAATCATTACCAAAATACTTTTCTACATTGTCTTTATCTCTAAGTGATAATCTAAACTTGTAGTCTTTAAAACCAAAATCTTTGTAAACATCTAGTATTAATTTTATAACGCCTTCAACTTCTTGCTTAATTTGATTTGGAGTACAGAAAATGTGAGAATCGTTTTGAGTAAATGCTCTTGTTCTTTCAATTCCACAAAGTGAGCCACTTGCTTCAAACCTAAAATCGTTTGCAATTTCTGCAATACGTAGTGGCAAATCTTTGTATGAGTGAAGTGAGTTTTTAAACATCATCATATGATGTGGGCAATTCATTGGTCGCAAAACGTATGCTTCTTCATCTCTCTCCATAACAGGGAACATATCATCGTGATAATGGTCCCAGTGTCCAGATGTTTTGTATAAATCAACGCTCGCAATAGATGGTGTCATAACGTGTTTGTAGCCAAGTGCAAGTTCTTTATTCATAATATAATCATTAAGTTCTCGTCTTAAAGTAAAACCATTTGGCAGCCACATAGGAAGTCCCTTGCCAACCAAGTCGCTAAACATAAAAATACCAAGTTCTTTGCCAAGTTTTCTGTGGTCACGCTCCATGGCTTCCTGAACTTTTCTTAATTGTTCTTTTAATTCATCTTTTGTTTCAAAGCAATACACATAAACTCTTTGAAGCATCTTGTTTTTTTCACTACCACGCCAATATGCACCATTAACTCTGTCTATTTTGTAAGATACATTACGCAAAAACTTTGTGTTTTCTACATGTGGGCCACGACACAAATCATCAAACTTATCGCCCAGATGATAAATACTAATTTCTTCATCTTCTGACAAATCGTTAATAAGTTCTAATTTGTACGGCTCATCTCTAAAAAGTTCTAATGCTTTTTCTTTGCTAACCACTTCTTTAACCATATCTAAATTTTGATTAACAA
>CAMOCI010000117.1 GCA_946610635.1 uncultured Clostridia bacterium
CATTAACAATTCTTTCAACTTTAAACTTAACTTCTTTAAGTTTTTCATCCTTAACCATTCTAACAGCAACTTCAACTAAATCTCTAATCATGCTTTCGCAATCTCTACCAACATAGCCTACTTCTGTAAATTTTGTTGCTTCTATTTTTACAAATGGTGCATTAACAAGTTTTGCTAGCCTTCTTGCTATCTCTGTTTTACCGACACCAGTAGGGCCCTTTAAAATAATGTTTTTTGGTGTTATATCCTCTCTTTCTTGCGCAGAAAGTTTGCTACGTCTATATCTATTTCTAAGTGCAACCGCAACAGCTTTTTTTGCTTCTTCCTGACCAATGATATATTTATCGAGTTCTTCTACTATTTGTTTTGGTGTTAAATTCATATTATACCTCCTCCACAGTTACATGATGATTTGTAAAAATGCAAATATTTGCAGCAATGTTTATAGCTTTTTCTGCAATTTCTCTTGCAGAAAGTTCTGTGTTTTCAAGCAAAGCTTGACCAGCAGCAAGTGCATAGTTGCCACCACTACCAATTGTGCAAATGCCAGTATCAGGCTCTACAACTTCACCATTACCAGAAATCATAAACAAATTATCTTTATCTGCAACAATTAAAAGTGCCTCTAACTTCCTCATTATTTCGTCATTTCTAAATGCAAGGGCAAGCTCAACTGCACTACGCATCAAATTACCATTAAACTTATTAAGCATATCTTCAAATCTGTTAGAAAGTGAAAAAGCATCAGCAACTCCACCAGCAAAACCTATTATAACTTTATCATTATAAATTCTTCTAACTTTAACAGCATTGTTTTTCATAACAACACTTTGTCCCATTGTCACTTGACCATCGCCAGCAATAGCGGTTTTGCCATTTCTTTTAACAGCGACTATTGTTGTTCCTCTAAATTGTTCCATATTATCCTCCTATATATCTTTCAATTTATCTTTTATCTCTTTTAAAGCAATACATGCTCTTTCCGCCTTGTCTTCGCCATTATGGCATATTATTCCCCAATTAGAATTCATTGGTTGAAAATTGTTTTGACTAGCATTTGCAATATATTCAGCAAGTGAACCTATTGCAGTTTTACTTGAAAAATTTACAAACTCTTTTCCATTTAACATTTTTGCCATATTGATAGCAGAATATAGCCCACTAGCAATACTTTCTACATATCCTTCAACACCACTTAATTGCCCAGCAACAAAAACTTTTGGATAGTTTTTTAATTGAAAATATTTGTTTAAATGCTTTGGCGCATTTATGTAAGAATTTCTGTGCATTTGTCCTTATCTTACAAACTCAGCGTTTTTAAGTGCAGGGATTAAAGCAAATACCTTTTTTTGCTCGCCATATAACAAATTTGTCTGACAACCAACTAAATTATATAAATCATTAAAATTACTTTCTTTTCTAAGTTGTAAAACAGCATAAGGCATTTTGTTTGTCTTTTGGTCAAACAATCCTTTTGGCTTTAATATTCCAAACAAAAGCGTTTTATATCCGCGCTTTGCACTAACTTCTATAGGCATGCAACTTTCAAAAACTTTACTATTTTCAAAATCATGAAGCTTTGCCGTTTTTGCATTTATTAATTCATTGTAAAATACTTCATACTCTATTTTTGTTAGTGGACAATTAATATAATCACCATCAGTTTCGCCTTTATCATATCTATTTGCTATAAAATAGCAGTTATCATCTAAACTAGATTTTTTAACAATAGGTGCAATAGCGTCAAAAAAGTAGCCATCATCATCTAAGTACTTTTTTATATTATTAAATAACTCTTCATCAGTGAGTGGACCAGTTGCAAGTATTGTAGGCTCGTCAAAATTAATATTATTTACACAATCGTTAAAAATTTTAATATTTGGCATAGATTTTAATTTTTCTGTCACTTTTTGAGCAAACAGTTCTCTATCAACGCCAAGGGCCGAGCCACTTGGCACGCTAACTTTATCAGCAACTTTTAAAAGCAAACTATCAAGTTCTCTTAACTCTTGTTTAAGCAAACCACAAGCATTTGTTAGTTCATTACTTTTTAAAGAATTACTGCAAACAAGTTCTGCAAAATTGCTATTTTTGTGCGCTGGACTAAACTTTTTTGGCTTTTGTTCGTAAATTTCAACTTGAAAACCACGTTTTGCAAGTTGATAACTTGCTTCTGCCCCAGCAAGCCCACAACCTATAACCTTAACTTTAGTCATAGTCATCACCAACATTTGCATTTTGGTTTTTGTCTTCTAATTTATCACTTTGTGATATTTTTTTAATAATTAGCCTGTAATCACAACTTTCATTACTACAACGTTTTATTATATTGTTTTGAGTTTCATGCTGTACTAGATAGCAGTCGCACTTCGGGCATTTTTCTTCAAGTGGCAAATCCCAGCTAATAAACTTACAATCAGTATAATCCTCACAAGCATAATAAACTTTGCCCTTTTTACTTTTCTTTTCAAGTAAATTTTTGCCACATTTTGGACACTTTGCAACAACCACTGATTTTGGAGTTAAACTCTTTATATTTTTACATTTAGGATAGTTAGGACAAGCTAAAAACTTGCCAAATCTGCCATCTCGTATAACCATCATAGCACCACATTTGTCGCAAACAACATCACTAACTTCTGGTTCTGCTTTTTCTATAAACATGCTATTATCACTATTTGCTACTTTTAGTTGTGGCAAAAACATTTCATAAAAGTCATTAATTACTTTGTGCCATTCTTCTTTTTTATTTGCAATGCTATCTAGTTTATCTTCCATTTGTGCAGTAAAATCAACATTAATAACATTTGCAAAATATTTTTGTAACAAATCTGTAACATCAAAGCCAAGTTGTGTTGGTTTTAATGCTTTGCCTTCCTTCTCCACATAATTTCTTGTACTTAAAATTGTAATTGTTGGAGTGTAAGTTGCAGGTCTGCCTATGCCATTTTCTTCCATAGCCTTAATGAGTGTAGATTCTGTATATCTTGGCAGTGGTTTTGTAAACTTTTGTTCTGGCAGTAGTTCTAGCAAATTTAATTTATCAC
>CAMOCI010000118.1 GCA_946610635.1 uncultured Clostridia bacterium
AATATTTAATCATATTAGATTTATATCATTTTAATTCGTACGTTATAGTTTTTCCACCTAGTGTTGTTTTATAGTTAATGCTATTGTTGCTAAAATTATATTTCCAATAGCCTTGTAATTTGTTATCTTTGTATAAATACATTGTATTGTTGGTTAAAATATATGTATATGTATTTGCTCCAATTTCATGAGTTGAATTATTTATATAGTTTTCAATAATATCTGTAAGTGTTATTGTTACACTAACACTAAACTCTGCATCTGTAATATCGCTATTGGTATAATTACCATAAGCGAGATTATCTTTGCTTTGTGATGCTTTTGAGTTTACTACATTAAAATCAATTGTCTTTAAATATATTGATTGCTCTGTGTTTATGATAAATTGATAAGGTTCATTTAATACTTTTGTACTTTCAAAACCATTTGCAAGATAGTCAGTTGTTAATCCAAAAACTGGTAAACTTGACATTGTTATAATCAAAACTATATTTAAAATAAAACCTTCTATTAAATTTATGATTGCTCCAATTGGTTTAAAAGTTTTGTTGTCGCTATTATTAAATTTTTTAAATACTATTCTAAATATAAAAGAACATAAAGTAAATATAACTATAAACAATACAAAACCCACAACAAACAGAGCAACCATATAACTTATTGTATTAGAAGCCACTGCTCCTAAGGTTGTTGTTGTACCATCCCTAACGCTGGAATTATCAAAAACATTTGACAAAAAGTTTTTCAAAGTTGAGGATATAGCAATATCACTATTTTTAAAGTTAACAACTGCTGTTAAATAATTTGTAGAATTTACTTGTATGTTTAAACTTTGATATTCACCAAACTTAATCATAAATGTATTAAAGAATACCATAGAGAAACCAAACATTTTGTCAAATAGTGATAAAAGTGGTTTTGCAAGTAAAACTGCAAGTGTAATAGATACAGCAAATATTAAAAAATTGGTCAATGCAGATTTTAAACCACGCTTAAAACCAATAATTAAAAATATAAAAAGAATAATTGCTATTAGAGCAATAGATATTATACCTATCATTGTTGATGATACTTCATTTAATTGATTTAACATTTATTATCTCTCCTTTTTTGTAACAACATTTGGTAAACTTATTCATTATTTTTTTATGATTAAATAATATCATTAATATTAGTGATGGTGAAAATGTGTATAAGTTATTTTTTTGTAAAAAAACAGTAAGTAAATACTATAACTTTATTATTTAATTTAACAAAATTTATGTGGATATGTATGTGTATAAATTGCTTAAACTTATCCACAACTACACAAATATCTAAAATTCAAGTTATAATTATATTTAAATAATATTTTTTTTCTTCAAAAAAATTATTAGGGGCGATATATTATTTACAGCATTACTTATTAAATTCTTTTTGTAATATACTTTTTGTTCTTTATTTAGTTTATATATTGTAATATTTGTAAATCCAAATTATTTGGATTACGGTTTTTAACTGCATTATAAATTATAGTGTATATTTGATTTAAATTTAGTAATTTTAAATCTTGCTTTATTTGATTAAAAACTTTACTTTTTAATTGTAAACTTATATTTTTATTATATATAAACTTTGTTGCATTGTCAACATCAATATAATGAGTTTTATTTAATTTATGTAATAATTCTATATAAATTATTTAATATTTTATTGCAAAAAAAATCCAAAAATGATATAATAATTATTATTAAGGAGATACTATGAAAGCATATTGTGAAGGCATGGAACTATCTAATGCTGTTATGACAGTTATTAAGGCAACAAGTACAAAAACCACTAACCCTATTTTAGAGGGAATAAAATTAAAAGCAGAAGATGAGTATATTACATTAACAGCAACTGATGGTGAATTAGCTATTGAAAAAAAGATTGTTGCTGATGTTAAACTCGCTGGTGAAATTGTTGTTCCGGGCAAATTATTTAGTGAGTTTGTAAGAAAGTTATCTACAGAGCAAATTCAACTTATTTTGGATGAGAAAAATCAATTAAGGATAAAATACACTGATAGTGAATTGTTTATACAATGCCAAAGTGCAAGCGAATTTCCTAGTATAAAGCAAATTGAAAACGCACAATTTTTTGAAATTAAACAAGCCGACTTAAAAGATATTATTGATAGAACCATATTCTCTGTTGCAACAGATGACACAAGGCCAGTACTTAAAGGTTGTTTGCTTGAACAAGACAAAAATACATTAACAAGTGTTGCACTTGATGGTTTTAGACTTGCTATAGCAAAAAAATCTATTAAAGAATGTTCTGCTGAAAGTAGTATTATTGTGCCTGCGAGAAGTTTATCAGAAATGAGTAAACTTTTAAATGAGCCAGATGAAACAATTAGAGTTTTGATTGAAAGAAACTATATGATGATTGTTGTTGGTGGTACAAAAATTGTTACAAGATGTTTGGGAACAAAAGAAGATTTTATAAACTACAAACAAATAATTCCAGCCAACTTTGCAAGCACCGTTACAGTTGCAAAAAGTCAACTTTTAAATGCATTAGAAAGAGCAAGTATTCTTTCACACGTTGGTGGTGACAATAGTGTAAAATACGTTATAACGGGCAATGTTATGCAGGTTGTGGCAAAAAGCGAAGCTGGTATGGTTACAGAAAATATAACAATATCAAATGCTGGAGAAGATTTGAATATTGCATTTAACATTAGCTTCTTTATGGATTGTTTAAGAAATATAGCAAGCGATTATGTTATGCTAAAATTTAACGGACAAGTAAACCCTTGTTTTATTGTTCCTAATGAGAATAGTGAAGAATACACCTATCTTGTTTCACCAATAAGACAAGTTTATTAATTATAAAAAAAAGCAAAACCTAACAAATAAAATTGTTAGGTTTTTTTATACAACAAAAGCAACTTCAATAAACGTTTTTTACATAAAAAATGTTCCGAACCTTATGATTCGAAACATTCCGGTTTGGTAGCCCCAAGCGGATTCGACCCGCTGAAACCACCTTGAAAGGGTGGTGTCTTAACCGCTTGACG
>CAMOCI010000119.1 GCA_946610635.1 uncultured Clostridia bacterium
AAAATAAATGTTAATCCAATATAAATAAGTTCCAAAACAACCAAATTGATAAGTACAACCAAAATATCGTTGTTTATATAAGAAAATAATTCTTTAAATTTAAGTTTACCGCTTCTCATATGGCTTTCTGCTTGACCTATTGCCATACTTAAAAATACAGCAACAAGTAATATGCCCAAAACAGTAAACACTACTCTTTGCCAAGTAAAAGGCATAAGTATAGTGAATATGTCACCAAAACCATTTATTGTTGTTTTGCCATAAATATTTATAAACTGAACTATTTGATATGGCCCACAACAAAGGCCAACAAAAACAGATGGTAATAACCATAAAAGTAGTAACCACCAACTATTTTTTAGAGAATACTTTGCACCTAGTTTAACAAGTTTCATAACCATATCTCCCCATTATATATTTAATTATATACGAATAGTTGTCATTTAGCAAATATTTTTTTATGTAACCAGAAAAGTTTTTGTTGTTATTTGTTGCGAAATTTGACAAAAAAAATAGTTACCAAAAAAAAATAAGGGGGTTAAAGCCCCTTACTTCCTTATCTATATAACTATTCATTTTTGTTGGGTATCCTGTAATTCTTTATCATTAGTTTTTTTGTTGGTTATTTTATCATTAATTTTTGATGAAATTTGACTTTTAACTTCTTTTTCATTTTCTTTAATGTCTTCAACTTGTTCATCTGTATCTTGTCCAAAGTTTTCTTTTTCATCTTTTTCTGTTTTTGATATTGTTATTATCCCGAACAATATTAAAACTCCACAAACACTATCAACAATTTGAGTTACTATTTTACTATCAATAGAAAAACCGCAAACCTTGCCAACATTGTTGATAACCAAAATAACAGCAGCAGTAACACTCATCCAAAAAGAATAACTTTTGTATTTATTATTCATTATTTCCATCCTTTTTAACATCATTTGGTGTTATAGTTTTAAAAACTAAATTATCAAAATTTTTTTCATTTTTAGTATTTTTTTGCGCTTTTTTGCTGTTTTTTTGTGTGTTTTTATATTTTTTGGTCGGTTTTTTATTTATAAACACAACATCTTTAATTTCATCAACATCTTCTTTTATCTCCTTAACAATGCCTAAATGCTCTGTTAAATCTTTTATGATTTGATGATACTTTTTTTCTCTACTTTTACTATCTTTAATAACAAAAACAAATAGTCCCAAAAACAAAACAGCCCATAGTCCATTTTTAATTGCTAAATTTACAATCTCATCCCACATGACTATTTTTTAAATTTATTATGCTTTCAAAAAGTTTATCTTTTTCAATATCGTTTAAAGATTTAGTTAAATCAATTTTAGGTGTATTTTGCTTTAAATTTTGTTTAATATCTTTAACTTCTTCTTGTAAATAATCTTTAACTTTTTCAATGTCAATTTTATTATCAAACATGTCATTTTCTCCACTATTAATAATTTGATTAATTTGGTACTTTGTTATCTCATTTTTTATTTTGTTTAAACTATACATAAAACCTCAAATGTAATTACTAAATTAAACATATTCAACACTAATTAAATTTGCTGTTAGTTTTAAGTTGCTTATGTATGCTTTTTCTGCGTTACTTGTTATTGATACGCCTATCTGTTTGCCTTTAATTCTAACAGGTAAACGTGATATTATGTTGCTACCTTTAATGCTAAACTCACGACTTTCACACTCCGAAAATACTTTTACAGTAATGTCATAAAGTGACAACAAAGATATTTCTTTTATATACTTTACTTTGTCGCTATAACCCATATCAGAAAGTGGTGAAGACCAAAACCTTGTTTCACTATTACCAAAAAACTTACCATCTGTTGTAAGCTGGCCAACTCTTGTAGAAAACTGTCCATTAAACACTGCTAGCAATTTATCGGCACTATCATACTGAATAGCACAAAGATGACAAATATCGACACCACGAGTAATTGAATATTTGTTTGTTTGAGTATCAAATGCAATTAATGCATTATTTATATACTCTCCTGTTTCACAACCAATTTGCTTATTATCTCCAAAGTTTAATTTGCAAGCAAGGTAATATACACCATTTTTAAACGCACCAACTGCATGTTGATTAGACACACCTTTAAGCAATCTATTAATTTTTAAATTTAACTTTTGTGCAGATATTCCATTAAATTCATATATACCATCTTTGCCAAGAATTATTCCACGATTTCCACAAACACAAGCAGTGTTAGCATACATTCTGCTACCAGAACACAGCAAGTGTGAAATATTACTATTAGCATCAAGCCTACTAATGCCAAAATCTCTAATAACAAAAAGATAACCATTAAAAGAAAGTAGTTTATTTAAATAACCCCTTTCACTTTCAAATGTAATCAATTTTGTTGGTTCGGATGGCCATGTAAAAAGATTTGAATTTTCTATTCTTATTGTTAGTCGCTCGCCACTCAATATTGCATAGGTTTTACCATTATATTCACAAAAATCATATATCTTTGGCAAATTTTCATAATGAGTAGGATAATATTGTGCATCCCAACTATACACACCATCTGCATCGCTATAAAACAACATAACATCTTTTATTCCATTGTGATAGTTAGCCATTTTTGGACACTCAGTTGGTGATATTTGCCTTAAATGAGCAAAAATAGGCGTGCCGGTGATTAACCTAACATAGCAAGGTATATTATCTTTTGCAATCAAAAAAATTCTATCTTCTCTTTCTTGCAAATTTATATCGTAATCTTTAAAATGTGCAATTTTAACAAATTCGTGAGATTTTTCTTCGTCTAACTGAAATCTCGCAGTAACTTCACTGCAACCTTCATCATGAGTACTAGGCGTTGACAAATCTTCAAAACCCAAACTTTCTGTTAAAGCACCATTTTTATATTCAAAATTGTATGAATTTACTGCTCTATCAAAATCTGTTACGTTTTCATCAGTTGTTGCATCTATGCCATCAGCAAAATTTGTAATGTTATACTCTATTGTTGAAAAACTAGGGTATTTTGTCTTTTTCATAACCAT
>CAMOCI010000120.1 GCA_946610635.1 uncultured Clostridia bacterium
GGAAAATCAAAAATTTGCCGAAACGCTTTCGAAAATCCAAGTTTTAAGGAAAGAGTTTATAACTTGTTTATTGAAGACTCAAAAGTATTTGAAGCAACTGGTGGTGACTATGTGGCAGCCGATGCTGATGTGGTTAATTACATTGCTCAAAGACTAGCAGCAGTTATATCTATTGTTATAGCAGCAGTTGTGGTATTCATATTATTAAAAGTTGCAGTATTGTTACTTTCTAAATTATTTGATGCATTAACAAAAAATCGTGCTATTAGTGGAATTGACAGAACACTCGGTTTGATATTTGGTCTTGCAAAAGGTGCATTACTTGTTTGTATCGTGCTTGGTGTATTCTACTTGTTCTCTAACACAACTGTTACAGGTTGGATTGATAATAGCACAGTAACAAAGTGGATCTACAAATATGTTACAGAATTTGTGCAATACATTGGTCAAAAGTTTGACTTACCATCTTATATAACAGGATTGTTTCCAACGCTTGTAACAGGTGGCTAAATCATTTAATTAACGTAAAAACAGACAATAACATTTGTCTGTTTTTTTTATAGAAATTTATTTATGTTGTTAAAACTACTATTCCATTTTTATAACACATTGTTGTTGGTGCTGGATATTGAGCAAACACTTTACCACCTTCACCTTCAATTTCGTACTGTAAGCCCAAGTTTCTAATAATGCCACAGGCTTCACTTAAACTTTTGCCAACCAAATCTGGCATTTCTATATTTTTTTGCATAGATATTAAATCTTTATCCAAATCTTCTGTTGGTTGCATATTTTTGTACTTTATTATGCCCTCAAATACAGTTTTTGCATAAGGTGTTGCAACAATGCTACCATAATAATGTCCACTTGTTGGTTTATTTACAACAACAAGTATAACATACTCTGGCTTATCTGCTGGTAGTGCCCCAACAAAACTTGCGATATGCTCTCCAGTTTTGCCAGTTGTTGTCATTAATTCGGTCGTTCCAGTTTTTCCACTTACTTTAAATCCCGGAATAAAACTTTCTATAGCATTTGCCTTTTTTATAACTTGTTCTAACATAAATCTAATTTTTTCGCTTGTGTTTTCGCTTATAGTTCTACGCACTGCAACAGGCTCAAAATTTTTTTGAAAACCATTATTAGAACTTGTTATCTTTTTAACAAAATATGGTTGATATAATATACCGCCATTAAGCACACTGCTAATTGCCCTAATTTGTTGTAGTGGCGTTACTGCAATTGCTTGACCAAAGCCCATGCGTGCTAAATCTACTTTTTTTACACTATCTTTATCCATAACAATTCCACCGCTCTCACCAGCAAAATCGACATTTGTTAAATTACCAAAACCATACTTTTCAAAATACTCATACATTTTGTTTAGTCCTAATCTTAAAGATAAATCAACAAACACGCTATTACAACTATTATTTAAGCCATCTACAAGTGTTTGACTACCATGACCAACATGCTTCCAACATTTAATTCTTTGTCCATCAATAACTCTATAACCAGGGTCATAAAATCTATCTTCCATTGTTGTTACGCCTTCTTCTAGTGCAGACGCTGTTGTTAAAACTTTAAAAGTGCTACCTGGCTCATAGACATCAACAATGCTTAAATTTTTACTGTTTGCAAGCAAAGCTGCAACATCATCTCTTGGTGGACTATTTAAGTCAAAACTAGGCTTTGATGTCATTGCAAGTATTTCGCCTGTGTTAGGATTCATAACAATAATTTCGGCACTCTCTGGCTTTTGCTCTTGCATAATTCTTGTTGCAGCTTGTTCACATAAAAGCTGTATTTGATAATCTATTGTAAGTGTCAAATTATTACCCGCTATGCTTGGCACATAACTATCAAGCGTGTTATATAACTCCGAACCCCTAATATCACTTTGCACTTGACTATAACCATCTATCCCTTGTAAAAATTTATCATAGTAAAGTTCTAGGCCACTTTGACCAATATTATCTATTGTTGTGTAACCCAAAACCTGTGTTAAAAAGTCGCCATAAGGATAATACCTTTTGGTATTTTCACTATAATATATACCATCTAGCCCGCTGTTTTTTAGTTCTTTTGCAATATTGCTCTCTACTTGCATTTTAATCAAACTTTCACTAACTTTTGTATTAGAAACCTTTTTAAGCACATCATCATAGTTTAAGCCTAGTTTGCCAGATAAAAGTCTTGCAACAGCATTTTCATCTTTAACATTGCTATGTCTTACATAAATGTCATAAGTTGTATAACTTACTGCCAAGACAATACCATTACGGTCATATATCATGCCACGCTCTGCATTGATTGGTAAATCTCTTGTCCATTGTTCCTCTGCTTTTTCTTGTAAAAATTTTGCATTAACAACTTGCAAATAAAAAAGCCTTCCAAATAGTGCAATAAAAATAGAGATTAACAGCACAAGCATTGCTAATAATCTCTTTTGCATTGAAAATGTTGTAAAAATTGTTTTTTTCACAAATCAGCCTCCAAACAAATTTCTAAAAAAATTGCAAATCTTATCAAAAAAATTTGTTTGGCTTTCGTAGTCGTTTACATCATTTTTCTCATTAAGTTCTATATTTATTTTATTTTCATCAGTTACATGTTCCAGTCCAATTTCGTTTGCCT
Source organism: uncultured Clostridia bacterium (assembly GCA_946610635.1). Taxonomy (GTDB): domain Bacteria; phylum Bacillota; class Clostridia; order Christensenellales; family UBA1242; genus UBA9845. The sequence continues at coordinate 2,638 of CAMOCI010000120.1, forward strand.
TATTCAAAACACTATCTTCATCAGTAAGCTCATCAATATTTTTAACAACTTGCTTAATATCGTTGTTGATATTATTTATACTTGTTGTTGTTTGAGTTATTTGATTGTTTAAATTGCTAATATTAACAGCGTTATATATAGCTAGGCCACCAAGCATAACAAATATAACCAATATTGAAACTAGCCACGCTCTTGCTTTAGGCTTGAACTGAAACTTTGGCTTTTCTTTTGGTCTTTCAACCATTACAGTTTCTTTTTCTGGCACATATTCAGTTTGCTCTGTAACAAACTTTTCAAATTGTTTATTTTGTTTTGGCTTATCTTGCTTTTTAGACACATAAGTTTGCACAACATCATAT
>CAMOCI010000121.1 GCA_946610635.1 uncultured Clostridia bacterium
GAAATATTTGAAAAAGATAAAACACTTATGTTTGTAACAGATAATGGTATTGGTTTAAATGCAGATATTACTGATGTACCTAGTCAAAGTAAATCTAGTGCTGGTGTAAAAGGCATCAAACTTGATGATGGTGCTAAACTTGTTATGGCATCGCTTTTGGCAGAAAATGAAAAATTTGTTTGTGCAACAGACCATTGCTTTGCGAAAATAATAAAAGTTAGTGAGTTTGGCGTGCTTGGCAGAAATAGAAAAGGCGTAAAAGTATTGCCACTTGGTGACAATGGCAAAAAATTAATATATGCCCACAAAGTTAAAGAATGTGCATTTGAACTATTTGCAGTAGACTCAAAAGATAAGGTGTATTTTACTTCAACTGATAATATTTCAACAGAAAGTAGAAACAGCAAGGGTAAATCCTTTGCAGATAAAAAAGGTACAAAAGTTGTTAATATCTACACGTATCTGTGGAAAGATTAAGTAATGTTTTAACTAAAAAAGTGACTAATAAAAGTCACTTTTTTGATTAATAAAACAATATAATATTCTTATTAAAGTACTTATTATATTTGTCATTTTATGAAGCGTAGCGACATGAGAATCTTAACAATAAAATTATTTGTATTGTGAAAGATTACCTACGGAGTAATTAGTGGTTGGGATTCTTTGTAAGTCAAGAAATAAGTTAGGCTCAGAATGACAATCATAGTTTACATTTACAACTCAAATCCATGTGGCAAAAGTTCTGCCAAATCAAATATTTTGTAATCGTTTTGGCTTTTTGCAACAATAATTTTTGTGTTTTTATCAAACTCGCTCATAAATTGTCTACAAATACCACAAGGGTAGGCATAATTATCCCCACTACATGTAATACAACAAGCAACAAATTGCTTTTCGCCGTTTGATATTGCATTGCAATAAGCTACTCTTTCAGCACAAATGCCAGCAGGGTAACTTGCGTTTTCTATATTACAACCTGTGTAAATCTTTCCATTTTCACACAAAACACTTGCACCAACATTAAACATGCTATATGGTGCATAACTATTTTTTTGTGCTTCAAATGTTTTTTGTATCAATATCTCTATATCTTTAATTTCTAAATTTTTCATAATTTACCTATTAAAATTATATCAAAAATTATTTTTTATGTACATTAAATTTGATATATTTTATCTAATTTGCTAGTGTTTTCATAATTGTTTTTTGTTAAGCATAAAATTAGTTAGGTCATGCATTTTTGATATTGCAAAAAAAGACAAAATCATATCTTTTTTGCGCTTTTTTGTCACAATCAAATTTGGCTTAATATAGTAAAATAAAAGTGAGGATTTTATGCATATTTATTGTGTAAAGTTTAAGACATTAAGGGCATTTTTGCTTATACTTTTGGTAGCAATTTTGCTTAGCATAAATTTTGGAGGTAGTGTAGCGGCAAGTGTATATTTTAACTATGCAATGAGAAAAGTGCCCGTTTACTATGTGGCAACGGATAAAAAGCAAGTGGCAATTAGTTTTGATGCAGCTTGGGGTGCAGATAAAACAGAAAAAATCATTGAAATTTGTAATGAATATAACGTAAAAGCAACATTCTTTTTGGTTGGTATTTGGGTAGAAAAATATCCAGATATGGTTAAAAAGATTGATGAAAATGGTTTTGAAATCGGCACTCATAGCAATACCCACCCAGATATGACAAAACTTTCTGCTGAAAATCAAAAATTAGAACTTTCTACTTGTATTAACTTGATTAAAAACATAACCAATAAAGATGTTAAAATTTTTAGACCACCCTATGGTGCTTACAATGACACTCTTATAAATTCGGCGGAGGAACTTGGTTTAACAACGATTCAATGGGATGTTGATAGTTTGGACTGGAAAGGCATAAGCGCTATGGAAATAAATAATAGGGTTCTAAATGGTGTGAGAAATGGCAGTATTATTTTATGTCATAACAATAGCGACCATATTTTAGATGCTTTACCTATTATGCTTGATAGATTGCAAAAGCGCGGTTATACTATTAGTCCTGTGGGTGAACTTTTAATTAAGGGCGAATATGTTATTGATAACAACGGCATGCAAACTGCAAAATTGTGAGATTGCTTACAAAACTTTACTAAATGCAAAAAAATCAAAAAATATAAAGAAGGATTAAATTATGAATTATGAACAAATGAACAACAACAAAGTGTATTTAAGGGGTAAAATTGTTAGTAAACCAGTTTTTAGCCATGAGGTTTTTGATGAAAAATTTTATGAATTTAATTTGGAAGTACCAAGACTTAGTGATAGTTTTGATACTATACCCGTAACAATTAGTGAGAGATTGATTGATAACAAAATAGAACTTAACAATGAGCTAACAATATCTGGACAATTTAGAAGTTACAATAAACAACAAGATGGCAAAAGTAAATTAGTGTTAACAGTTTTTGTTAGAGAGATTTTAGAAAATGATGAACGAGCAAACCCTAACATGATAGAGCTTAATGGTTTTATCTGCAAAAAGCCTGTGTTTAGAACAACACCTTTTAAACGTGAGATTAGTGATGTATTGCTTGCTGTTAATAGGGCATATAACAAAAGTGATTATATACCTTGTATAGCATGGGGTAGAAATGCAAGATTCGTAAAAGATATGAAAGTTGGCGAGCCACTTAATATTGTTGGAAGAATACAATCAAGAATTTATCAAAAAAGGCTTAGCGATGATGTTGTAGAAACAAAAAATGCTTATGAAATTAGCATAATAAAACTTCTTGCTAATGATTATGATACTACTAATAGTAGTTTATATCAACACAATTACAGCACAACTGAGTAAAAACAATGTGTTAATGAATAAAGTAACTTAAATTTGCAAAAAATGTAAAACTTAAAGTGATAGTAGCTATCACTTTTTTTAAAAAAATTTTTCTTATTTACCATAAATTTTGACTTTTTTTAAAAAAATTAATAAATCATTTTGCAAATTATGTATTTTG
>CAMOCI010000122.1 GCA_946610635.1 uncultured Clostridia bacterium
AAATTCTTTTGCACTATTAAGTAGTGGCATAACTGTTTGCTCATCAAAACTGCTTTGATTAACCGGGCTTGCATGACAATACAAACAGTCTTCATTATCTTTAAATACATATGTTATATGCATTCTTTTTATACCTTCTGCTTCTACCTGCAATACATTACCACGCTCCCCTACATGAAGCAAATGAGAAAGACAACCAACATGATTGATTGAATTTTCTATTTCTTTTGAAAGGTTATCTTTTGTTTGAGTTACAAATATTACATCTTCTCCATCACTAAAAGCATTGTATATGCTTTTTTTTGACGCTTCTCTTCTTATATCACAAGAAATTGGCATTTGTGGAAAATTCACAACGCCAACCAAAGTTATCAATTTATATTTTTTTTCTGTGCCCATTATTTCTCCGTTATTCATCTACAAAAAAGTTTTTGTAATCTTGCCATGATTATACTAAATTATAGATAATTTTGCAAATATATAATAGATTTTGTAAATAAATGTTTTATAAAAAAGCAATAAACCAACTTTTATATTTATTAGATTTAAAAAAAATACATATTGTAATTAACAACATGTACCATTGATTTAATATTTTATGTTAAAATACATTATTTGTGATAAGTTTTGCCATTTAAAATTGTAAATGCTCTGTAAACTTGTTCAAGAAGTATAACACGCATAAGTTGATGTGGAAAAGTAAGCGCAGAAAAAGAAATTTTTTGATTTAGAGAACTACTAAAATCTGCATCTAGCCCATAACTACCCCCTATAAAAAAACTTATTTGAGATATACCATTAATCATTAAATTTGATATATTTTCTGCAAACTCTTCACTCGTAAACGTTTTGCCTTTAATTTCTAGTGCAATGGTGTAGCCTTGTGTATATTTTATAAGTTTTGATGCTTCTTCCTTTTTTGCTAATTCAATTTGCTTTTCGCTTGTTCCGTAATCACTCTCTTTAACCTCAAAAACATTAATTTTAGCAAAGGCACAAATTCGTTTTTGATACTCTTTTACAGCATCTTTTAAGTAGTTTTCCTTTAAATTTCCAACACAAACAATATTTATTGTTATCATGTTTTTCTCCTAAATTTTTTTAGTATTAAATTTTGTTTAACTTAAATCTATTAAATATATATTCTAATTGTTATATTTTACACAACGCCCCAAATAAATGTAAACACTGTAACAAGCCCTGAAAGTACTAGGCAAGATACCAGTGGAATTTTATATTTTAACTCCAAACTGCCATAATGTTTGTTATCATTAATGTATAAATCATAAATATTTGTTGGCGTTTTCATGTGTGGAAAAATATATCTTTCAAACGCCATAACAACTTCGGCATCAGTCATAGGCATACTATTTGTGGCACGAATTTTCTTTTCTATATTCTCAAACATTTTATTGTAACTGTTTGCACCAGTTTCGGCAAATAGTTTTTTAAGAAGTGCAAATATTCCAATAAGCACAAGTGTAACTACAATTATTGCAACAAAGAAGAATAGCAACACACTTTGATTTGCAATATTGTTTAAAGCACTAGATATACTAAAACCAAATAACTTGTTGCTTTCTACATATGACATAAATACATTTATAAAATTATTGCAAAAATGCATTATTACTGCTGGCCAAATACTACGTGTCATAGTTGCAACTAAACCCATTAACAATCCTAATATTGTTGCATAAAATGCCTGTTGAATATTTAAGTGCATAAGGCCAAAAAGAATAGAACTTAACACTATTGCTTTTTTGTAACCTATAATTTTGCTTGTGCCACGGAGCACCAATCCCCTATGCACAAACTCTTCACAAAGTGCCGGTAAAATGGCAACTGAAACTATATTGTAAATAAGCGTTGGCACAGTGTATGGAGTTGACGCTCCACCAGCATAACTTTGCGGATTGTAACCAGCATAAGTTATGATTATAGAAAAAAAACTTGAAACAAAAATATTTAAAATATATGCAAGTATTCCAAGACCAAAACAAATCAAAATTGCTTTTGCGCTTAATTTTTTATAGCCAAATTCATCAAAAACTTTTTTTGGCTTTTTCTTAAAAAACAACATGTACAAGGTAAATGGCAACACAAATAAAATTAAAATTTGTATTATGATTGTTGCAACTGCATCTTGTAAAATTTCGTTTTTAATTGTTTCAAACACACCAAAATTACTTGCGATTCTTACACCAACAAATGCAAGTAATATTACAAAATAAATTATGAAAATTTTTAAAAATTTTTTGCTACTTTTTTCGCTTTGCATATTTCACCTTTTATATTTTATGTTTTATATCTTAAAATAATATTTATTTTCCAAAACTACTAATTACTGTTAAAATCCAAAATATTAAACCTACAACAAATGCAGCAATAACAAGTGGATTTTGATAAAATTTTTGTTTTTCATCCGCTTCACTTAATGTTTTTGAAAAATCTGCTAAAATACTATTTTTAGCAATGTTTGAATTGTTTTCTTTGTTCTCGTCACTAATTTCTTTATTTTGTTTTGCTGGCTCTATTGTTTCATCAACTTCTATATTTTCTGCTAACTCATTTTCAGTAGATTGTACCAAATCATCAGTCTTGAAAACCGTTTGTTTACTTTGATTTTGTGCCTGTAAACTTACTTGTTTTTGCTTTGATTTTTTAACAATAAAGTTAAGCAAAAATAGTAAGCCTACTATAATACCGACTGCAAGTAAACATAGTAATATTGGCCATATAACATTCCATGCATTAGAATAATATTCAATAATTTTAGGGTCAGTATAATCTGTAACACCAGTATCACCAGATAAATGTGCCATAAGAAGTATAATAAAATTGTTAAAAAAGTGTAAAATCATTGTATACAAAATACTATCTGTTTTTATTACAATATATGCCATAACAGCGCCTAAAAATAGTTGATAAATAAAT
>CAMOCI010000123.1 GCA_946610635.1 uncultured Clostridia bacterium
AACTATTAATAGCGAGAATTGGAGATTATGGAGTTGGTCTTGATGTTGGTGGAAAAATTGAATGTTGCTATGCAACTGGCAGCGTTACAAGTAGATATATTTTGGGTGGACTAATTGGTGTAGTTACAAACAAAACTACATTATTAGGATTATATACTAATAATGCTAGTGGACAAGATGTGGTAACAAAATTATATAACAACGAGTTATTTATTAATAATTATGATTTAATAAAAAAGAACAACAGATATGTTTACACTGTTAGAACTGACATTCGTGGATCATATGTCGAAGGTAAACTTGAAGGGGCAAGTTTTGGTGTCGATAATAAACTCTTGTTACAAAATACGTTAGCATCAAACAAATGGATTTTGAATGAAACTGGTGGACTTTCAGATTTAGATTATCTATTAAATGCAAATTCGGGTTTGACTGTTGGTTTGTTTGCATACAGAAATGGAAATTCAAATGCCAATAATTATAATATTATACTTAAGCAAAATATTAGTAAAGATATGTATGATGAAACCAGTGAAAATCTCGAAATAAAGGATTTAAATAATCATATTAATACACAAGCACTTAAAAATACTCAATCAACAATAAAAAATATAAAATTAAGTGATATTTTAAAATGCATAATTGATTATGATGCAAATAGAACTAGACCTGATGAAAATGATGATATGATTACTGATGATGATTATTATAATAAAGTTATTGAAGGTAAAAAATCTAATCTTATTAGTGCTATAAATTATGCAAGTATTGGTGGATTTAACAATAATATAGATATATCATTTACTGCAAAGCCAAAATTTACTTTTGGACGTTGTACTATAAACGATGTTCTTATTAGTTTTGAAAACATATTAAATTTAGATGAGATTATGTTAGGAATAAATAATGATGGTGAATACAATATAGAAAATGATATTGTACAAGATGGTATTTATAAAAATTATTCAACAAAATATTTTGAATTACCAAACAAGACAAATAACTTAACTAAATATTATCCTGAATTAATAGTAAATGTTAATATTTAATAGTATTAATGCAAAAAATACCCATAGAGGTATTTTTTGTTTGTAAAAAGAATTAAAAATAAGTATAATATAACTAGTTATGTTAAATGATAATAATAAAGAAACTGATTACCCTGCACAAATGCAAAATAAAGATTGTTATAATATAGATTATAATTATTATGACGAAGATGATTCGGCTTGGCAAAATGAGATTGAAGAAGATGTTTTTGAATCTCAAAAGATGACAGATGAAGAATATTTTGATTATTTGGAACAAGAGAAAAGAAAACAAAAAATAAAAGATATTATTAATAAAATAATGATAAACATGAAATAATTTATTTATATTAATCTATAATAATATATAATACAATAAAATATATTTAAACTGGAACAGAATAAGGAATATTTATGAAAGAGAATAAAGTTTATGATTTAATTATAGTTGGTGGTGGCCCATGTGGATTAAGTGCAAGTGTTTATGCTGGCAGAAGTGGCATGAAAACATTACTGCTTGAAGAATATTATTGTGGTGGACAAATTTTAAATACTTACGAAGTTAAAAACTATCCTGGTTTTGAAAGTATTTCTGGCCCAGAACTAGCAGACAGAATACAAAATCAAGCCAAAAATTTAGGAATAGAAATTAAGTACGAAAAAGTTATTGATTTTGACTTAACACAAAAAATAAAACTAGTAAAAACTCAAAAAAATGAGTATCTTGCTAAAACAATAATTTTGTCATTAGGTGCTAGCCCAAGAAAGTTAGGGATTGACAGAGAGCAAGAATTAACTGGAAAAGGCATAAGTTACTGTGCAATTTGTGATGGTGGATTTTTTAAAGGTAAAAATGTTGCCATTGTTGGTGGCGGTAATAGTGCTATGGAAGATGCACCGTATTTAACAAATTTGGCACAAAAAACATATTTAATAAATAGGTCGCAAAGATACAGAGCACAAGCAACTCTATTAAATCATGTCAAAGCGCTACAAAGTCAAAACAAAATTACGGTTTTAGAAAATTTTGTCGTAACGAAACTTTTGGGAGATAATAAACTTGAAGGCATAATCGTAAAAAATGTTATTACTGATATTGAAAGTAAAATTGACATAGATGGTTTATTTATTGAAATTGGCAGAGTTCCAAATACAGACATGTTAAAAGGTAAAATTGACTTGGATGATTATGGTTATATAAAAACTAATGGTAACTTAATGACAACATGTGATGGAGTTTTTGCAGGTGGTGACGTTATACAAAAAACGCTTAGGCAAATTGTAACTGCTGGTAGTGATGGGGCAATTTGCGCAACAAGTGCTTTTGAATATTTGCATCAAAATTTTGATGAGAAAGATATATAAAATAGATTGTAAAATAGATTATCAAAAAGCATATTATTCTGCATTAAAAAAAGTGTTTAGTGTAACACTTTTTCCTAGAATATTAATTAACCAAAATTTTATTAATTTTGAAGAAAATTTTAAAAAATACGCATATTTTGAGTGTTTTGAAGCAAAAAATAGCCAAATTTTTGCAAAAAATGTGCATAATTCATATTTTGATATAGGTTTATTTTTCTTTAGAAAACAGCAAAATTTATATTTAAAATTATATGATGGTACTGGTCACATAGCAAGTAATTTTGTTACAAATATTTTTGATAAAATTTTTGCAATGGGCGACAATGAATTTATAAAGGAAAAGTTACAAATACAGAACGATTATAAAAGTTTAGACATAAGCAAACTGTTAAAACAAAAAATTTAATAGTTTGTTTTTTTTATAATTTATACAATATTCTTTTAAACCTTGCAAATTTAAAAAGTTGTGTGTGTTAAGTTAAAAGAATA
>CAMOCI010000124.1 GCA_946610635.1 uncultured Clostridia bacterium
GGCATCGCTTTAAACTCTGGCATGTGTGTTGTTGGTGTTGTGGGACAAAGCAAACAAAAACATTTTACGGTTGTTAGTGACGTAGTTAATCTTTGCAGTAGAGTTGAAAACCTCAACAAAATTTTTGAAACTAGATTATTGCTTACAAAAAGCTTTATGGCAAATATAAAAGAAACACATAATTTTAGATATGTTGGTACTATAGAATTTGATGATTTAACTAGTAAAGTACCTGTATTTGAAAGTTTAGATGCTTATTCTGATTCACAAAAAAATATGCTTATAAAATATAATCAAGAGTTTGAAAGCGGTGTGCGCTTTTATGAAAAAAATGATTTATTAAAGGCCAAAGATTTTTTTGCTTTTTGTGCAAAGAGAGATGGAAACAATCATTTAGCTAAATATTACTTATCTCGTACTATTGCAGAAATGCAAAAACTTTTACCAGGAGATGGAGATAATATTAAATATAAATAATATAATTCAAATTAAAAATTGTATGTATTATGTATTGTAAATTTTACGGTTGATATTGACATTGTTTGTATTTATGGTAAAATATACTCATGAGTAAAAAAGATAATTCAAATGCTTTGGGGATAAGTGAAGAAGAATTTATTGATAGATTAAGATACTATCACGAACATCAGAAAGAAATTGAGCATAAAAAGAAAAAAGAAGAATATGAAAAGTTGCAAGCCAAAAAAGGTGAGTTTTTATTAAATGGTACTTTTGCTGGTGTGATTCTTAAAAAAAATGGTTACGAAATATATGATATTCATCAAGCAAATGAAGATTTTAGAAAAATAATGAAACTTGATGAAACCAAAGAAATTGCTGGCGTTTATCAAACATGTAGAATATATAAAGGTAAAAAGCAAGTTAAAGACCATATTATTACAATTAAAAAAACAAATTTTTACAATGCATTTTATCAGCCTATTTGGAAAAATTTAACAATACCTGAAAAAATTAAAAGTTTGGAGTGGATGTTTGAGACTATTAATGAAGAAAGAAATTTGGGAATAAAGCAAATTAGGTATTTGCCAGATGACTTGCAATTAATAGATTCTAATGGATATTTTAGATATGGAGATGACTTTTTGTTTTTTAACATTGATTGTTTAAATAATACCAATTCATATTTACAAGCACCTCATATATTAGCACACGAACTTATGCATGCAAGACAAGCAAAGTATATTAAAAGATTTAATATAGGCACGCAAACTGATTTATATACGTTAGCACAAACTGAACTAGATAAAGCAGATTATAGACAATTAAGTATTGATTACAAATTAGATTATGCTACTGAAATGGCACTTTATAACACAAGCTTGTCAGAAAAGACTGCTGATTTGCAGGCTTTAAAAACAATAAAAAAATATATAGATTTAAACAATAAACAATTTGGCAAGTGCAAAAAAATAACACATGATTTTAGAAATCATATATATGGACAATTATTTGAAGAAACTACACGGAGAAAAGCAGGTAATAAGTTACACTTTGAAGCAGTAGATGCTATTTTAACGAACGAGGAAATTGTGCTTAAGGGTCAAAGTGAGTTTTTGTTTAAATTATTACTTTTAAAATCATTTTATGAATACGAAACAGATGCGATATTAAAATCACTAAAAACAACAGAAAAAGATATAGAAGTTTTAAAAGACAAATTGAATAAAAAATTGATAACAAATAAAGAATTTTTAGAAAGTAGCAAACCTTTATTAATTGATATAGAAAGATGCAAAAAATATATAAAAGAAAATGATGAAAAACTAGAATTAATAAAAAAATCTTTTGACTTTACTTTACAAAATGCAAAAAAGCCAGAATATTTTGATGAAAAAATTGAGTTTAAGCCACTTAAACTAATAGATGAGCCGAAATCAAAATATTCATTACCTAGGTGGTTGCATGAACTCGAAGATAAAAATCGCAAGAGCATTGAAAAACAAAAGAAAAAGTTTGGCATAAAAGTTAAGGAAGAACAAAACTTATAAATCAAAGATTGCGTTTAAAAATATTGTTTTTAAAAATTTATCAATAAGTATATTTATCTACTTGACAAGGTTCAAAAAATATGTTAAATTATACTCGTCCACTTAGGACGGGTTTTTTTGTGGCGAAAATTTGATACTTTTGTCATAAGCAAAGTGTTTACATTTTAGCAATAATTTAAGTGTTGTTTAGATGTGCCACCTTATCCTAGTGAGTTATGCTATAAGGAGGAAATGAAATGTACGCTATAGTTCTTACAGGAGGAAAACAATACAAGGTTAGCGAAGGTGACCAAATTCAAGTAGAAAAACTTGAAGCAAAAATTGGTGAACAAGTTAAACTTGATGTTTTGATGCTTGTTGATGGTAAAACTGTCAAAGCAGGTAGTCCACTTGTAGATGGCAGTGAAGTTGTTGCAGAAGTTGTTAATCATGGCAAATCACCAAAAGTGCTTGTTTTGAGATACAAAGCAAAAAAGAGAATTAAAAAACTTCAAGGTCATCGTCAACCATACACAACATTAAAAATTGTTAGTGTTAAGTAATGACAACAATAAAAATAAAAAAAGAAAATGATTATATAACTTGTGTAGAGTGCAGTAATCACACAGGCTTTGCAGATTTTGGCAAAGATATAGTTTGTGCTGGTGTATCTAGCATAACACAAACTGCGGTTTTAGGTATTAAAAAACTTACAAATTTAAAACATAATTTTATTGTTGATGAAAAAGTAGGTTATTTAAAACTAGAACTCATTGATATTGAATATAATAATGCAGATTTTAAAAATGCTCAAATAATATTAAAAACTATGTATTTAGGCATAAAAAATTTGCAAGAACAATATCCAAAATA
>CAMOCI010000125.1 GCA_946610635.1 uncultured Clostridia bacterium
GTTTTTGGGGATAAACAGCACTTGCAGGTTAAGTTTTGGTGTATATTCAACAAAAAATGATATTGATAAACTTATTGAAGCATTAAAAAAAGTAAATGAAATGTTTAATTAGTTTTATATATTTTATATTAAACAAATAAAAAAAGGTAAAAGTATGAGTGAAGTTAATGATATTTATAGTGAGATAATTATGGAACACGCAAGAGATGGCAGGCATAAGCATGAACTTGAAACAGAAACATGCAGTGCGCATGGCCACAACCCAAATTGCGGCGACGATATAACTTTGCATATTTTTTTGGCAGATGGCATAATAAATGATTTATCTTTTACAGGTGATGGCTGTGCAATTTCTCAAAGTTCAACATCTGTTATGATAGAAACTTTAAAAGGCAAAACTATAACGCAAGCAAAAGAAATAGTTGATATTTTTGTTGATATGATAGATAGAAAAGAAATTTCTAAAGAACAAAAAAAATTGCTTAAAGATGCTTATGCTTTTCAAAATATATCAAATATGCCAGCAAGGGTAAAATGTGCACTACTATCTTGGAAAACATTAAAAGAAAAATTGGAAAAATATTGATAATAGGTATTAAAATTCTATAATAATATTAAAAATGCTATCAAAGCATTTTTTTTGTTTAGATAATAAAATTTATATTGACAATAATATACGTAGTTGATAAAATTTTAAACATGAATGAATTAGTGTATAATATAAATGATAAACCACCTTTTGCCAAAAATTTTCTTTTGGCATTACAACAAGTTTTTTCTATAATCGTTGGTACTATGGTTTTACCTATGATAGTTGACCCTAGTGGACAATATTTAAGTCAATCATCTGCGTTAATTGGTGCAGGCGTTGGCACTATTGTTTATTTACTTTTGACAAAATTTAAAAGTCCTGTATGTTTGGGTAGTTCTTTTTCATATATCTTGCCACTTCTTACAGCAGTTAATTATGGTTATTTTGGTGTTTTTTTAGGATCAGTTTTTTCTGGCATAGTTTATGTTATACTAGCAGTTATTATCAAATTTGTAGGTGTTAACTGGATGAATAAAATAATGCCACCACTTGTAATTGGTCCTGTTGTGGCATTAATTGGTTTAAATTTGGCAAGTGATGCAGTTACAAATATTATGAATACATCAGTTAGTATTGAAAATTATAGTTTTATTTCAATTATAATAGGTTTAATCACTTTTTTTGTTACTATAATTATTTCAACAAAAGGTGGCAAAAAATTAAGGATGTATCCGTTTTTGATAGGAATATTTGCCGGTTATGTACTTTGCTCCATAGTTACAGGCATTGGTTTTGCTGTTAATGTAGATGCATTAAAACTTATTGATTTTTCTGAATTTAGCAAAGTCGCAGATTTTTCTAACTGGATACCTAATTTTACATTTGTTGGTTTATTTAAAGAAGGAACATCAAAAATAACTTCTTTTGGAGATATAATAACAATATTTGTTGCATTTGTACCTATTTCTTTTGTATCTTTTGCAGAGCATATTGCAGATCATAAAAATTTAGGCTCTATTATAGATAAAGATTTGTTAAAAGAACCAGGTTTAACTCGCACACTTTTGGGTGACGGTTTAGGTTCCATCGCTGGTGCTTTTGCGGGTGGTTGCCCTAACACAACATATGGTGAATCTATTGGCTGTGTTGCACTTTCAAAAAATGCTTCAACAAAAACAATTTTGTTTGCAGCTATAATTTGTATAGTAATAGCATTTTTTTATCCACTTGTTGTGTTTGTAACAACAATACCAACGTGCGTAATTGGAGGTATTTGTATTGCTCTTTATGGTTTTATTTCAGTTTCAGGTTTAAGGATGATTAAAGATTTTAACTTAAACGAATCCCAAAATCTATTTGTAGTTGCTGCTATATTTATTACAGGTATTGGTGGTTTGGTACTAAAATTTGGTAGTGTAGAGATATCTAACATTGCAGTTGCATTGATTGTTGGTATTATTACAAATCTTTTGTTAAACACAACAAAAAGAGGTAAAAAAATAAGTGCAAATTCCGCACTTTTAGAAGATGATAAGACAGTAAGAAGCAACAAACAAAATGGTAACGAAATTTTTAATAGTATCAATCAAAAAGATTTTGTAGAAGATATAAACAAAGATACAGAAAATGATAATAATTTTAAAGACGATAGTTAAATTAGGTGTAATGTAAATAAAGCTTAATAATGCATTAGATTACTTTATAAAATTTATAAAAAATAATATAAAAGAGCATTGTTTAAATAACATTGCTCATTTATTTTAATTATAAATTTAATTATTTGTATCTTCGTATTCTTTTGAAACATCGCTTTGATTTTTAGCAAATTCATTTGCTTTCTTTTCATCTTTTTTGCTAATTTCCTTGTCAAAGTTTTCTGGTTCATTAACAGTAACTTGTGGAAATGGTATGCTAACGTTATTTTCATCAAATATCATTTTAATTTCTCTGTTTAATGCTCTTTGAACAACGTAGTAGTCACTTTCTTTAACTGTTGCAATAAATAATAAATTAACACTGCTATCTCCTAAACTATCAACGCCTTTATAAAATGGGCCATCAACAATTTCTGGTATTGCATTTTTAATGCGTTCTAAGTTATTTTTAATAACAAGTTCAACTCTTGGTATGCTTTCTCTATAATCTATTGAAACAACACATGTTGTAACAGATAGTTCTTTTGATTGATTGATAATTGAAGAAATTTGGCTATTGTTTATAATTTTTATATTGCCTTGCCAGTCTATAACTTTTGTGGTTCTTATACCAATTTCATCAACTGTTCCACGCCAGCCGTCAATAATAACTATATCGC
>CAMOCI010000126.1 GCA_946610635.1 uncultured Clostridia bacterium
AATGTAACTGGCGAAAGTATGATTAATGCAGGTATTTACAACAATGACATCATAATTGTTCACAAACAATCACATGCAAATAATGGAGAAATTGTTGCCGCCCTAATTGATGACTGTGCCACTGTTAAAAGATTTTACAAAGAGCAAAACAGAATTAGATTACAACCAGAAAATGACACAATGGCACCAATATACTGTGATAATTGTATAATTCTTGGAAAAGTTGTTGGCCTTATTAGAAAAATGAGATAATAAAACATTTAATGTTATTTTTTGTATTGTAATGCGTATGAAAAACAAAAAATCAAATTGCAAAAACAATTTGATTTTTTTATGTACTTTTGTATTCTATTATTAATAATTCTTCTAATTTTTATTAGATTTTTTTCATATTTAATTACAAATTTTTTAAATATTCAACTTCTTTTATAGTTAGTTTTCTATATTCTCCCCTTTTTAAACTACCAAGTGAAAGTTCTGCAATTTTTACTCGTTTTAAAAAAACAACTTTTTTGCCAATAGTTTCAAACATTTTTCTAATTTCTCTATTTCTGCCTTCATGAATAATAATTTGTAAATTAGTTTGTTTAAAATTTGATTTTTCTTTTATATTATCTGTTCTTTCTACTTTCTTAGTAATCTTGCAAGGACTAAGCTTGTAGCCATCAATAATTACCCCTTTTTGCAACGAGTCTATTTGCTGATTAGATATTTCACTATCAATTTTTATATTATAAGTTTTATCTATTTGATGCTTTGGATGTGTTAGTTTGTTAGTTAAATCTCCATCATTTGTAAGTAGTAATAAACCTTCACTATCATAGTCTAAACGTCCTACGGGATAAATGCGTGCATTGGTTTTAATAAGTTGTGTCACAACTTTTCTTCCCCTATCATCACTTGCGGTTGAAACATAGCCTTTGGGTTTATTTAACATATAATATTCATATTGAATTTCAGGAATTATTTTTTTTTTGTTAAACAAAATAACATCATTTTCGTTAATATCAGTTGACAACTTAGTTACAACAGCACCATTAACCTTAACCTGTCCGTTTTTAATATATTCTTCAACCTTTCTTCTGCTGGCAATTCCACAACTTGCCAAGTACTTATTTATTCTCATTTTAATACCAATTGTTTACTATATCTTTTAATTTTTGTGTGTAGTCTTTTATTTCTACACCTTCAATAGTATATATTTTTGTAGAAAAAATCAAGTTATTATCAAAATATATTTTATATTCGCCAACTTCTTCATCAGTTTTTACTGGTGCGACTAAACTTTCTTTTAGTATAATTTTACAATTAATCCTATCAATTTCATTTTGTTTTAATGGAAAATAATATGCTTCTTTTGTATAAGTTTTTACACTTTCTGTTGCTCCATTTTCTATTTTTATACTATCAATATATTTGTTAGCTTCTAATAAGTTTACATAAGAATAATTCTGGTAGCAATTTTCAAGCATTTTTCTGCTCTCTTCAAACATGTCTTGGCAATTTAAAACAACTGCAATTAATCGCATTCCATTTCTCATGCAACTTGTTACACAACATCTTTTTGCATTATCAGTAAAGCCTGTTTTTACGCCTTCACATCCTTCCATGTTTGCCTGTAAAAGTTTATGTTTATTTCTTAAAAATCTATTTTGACCTTCCAAATTACTTGGTATTTGTGCAAACTTTGTTTTTACAATATCTCTAAAATCTGCATTTTTCATTGCTTCGGCTGTAATAACTGCCAAATCATAAGCACTTGTATAGTGCGTTTTACTATCTAGACCATGTGTATTATCAAAATGAGTATTATGTAATCCTAAATCTTGTGCTTTTTGGTTCATAAGTTCAACAAAGTTATCAATATTTCCATCACCAACCCTGTAACCTATGGCAAGTGATGCATCGTTACCACTTGCCAGCATCAATCCAAGCAAAAGATGTCGCATTGATAATTGTTCATTTTTTCTTAAATAAATACTTGTGCCTTCTAACCCAACTGCTCTATTATCTGTTGCAAAAATTTCGTCTAAATCTTTTGTATTTTCTATTGCTACAAGTGCTGTCATTATTTTTGTTGTACTTGCCATTGCAAGTCTATCATCTATATTTTTAGATAACAAAACTCGCTTGCTATTTTGCTCTATAACAACTCCTGCTTTACATGTTAAACTATTTTCAATCTCATTTGCAAAAATATTTTGTGAACCAGCATTAAAACACTCAACTGTTTTAGGAAAAATTAAATTTGATGCAAACATTAAAATAGCAAGCAACATACACAAAATTAGCGCTAAAATTTTTTTGTTCATACTTACCCCATTTTTTAAATTTTAATAATTATTGTTTCTTTAAATTGCTAGTTAAATCTTTAAATAATTTCATAGCATCTTCAAAACTATTTTTGTTATCAACTGTAATTAATTTTAGTTTGTCGCCATTGCCTATCAAAAAGCCTATCGGTGATACGCTAAAACCCGCAGTTGAACCACCAGCAAAAGGATATTCTTTTTGTGCATTTTTTGGTGGTATATTTTGTGTATATTCGCCGCCACCGGCAATAAATCCAACTGTTACTTTTGTTATCGGTATAATCATAGTTCCATCAGTACAATTTATTGGTGTACCAACTACAGTATTTACATCAATAATATCTTTAATTCTTGTTATGGCATTTTTCATTAAATTTTCAATCTTTTCGCTATTTCCTAACATAGTTAAACTCCTTTGTTTTTATCGCCTTTATTTGTTTTGTTAAAACTCAAAATAAATTGTTATA
>CAMOCI010000127.1 GCA_946610635.1 uncultured Clostridia bacterium
GTTTTAACAACAACATAACCTTTTTCAAATTCCACTGTAATGTGTTCGCCTTTTTCCAAATCAACACACACGGAACGAACTTTTTTATCTTCATAATAAGTGCAAACAACTTGTTCTGGTAATTCTAATAGTTGATGAGCAAATTCGTTCTCCATATTACTTACCACCTAACGCTTTAAGTAGTTGTTGACCTTGCTTTTCAGTTAAATCTCCAATAGTTTGGACACCGAATGTTCCTTGTAAGTATTTTTTGAAATCATTGTATCTATCAGCACTTAACTTTCCTGTGATAGTAGTGATTTTCTCTTTGGTTTCTTGGGTAATTTCACTTTCATCAAGGAAATTATCTCCAATACCTTTTGTTGCTTCTTCTAACACATTTGGCTTTTTAGGTGCTTTTTCATTGGTTGTTTGATTATTGACCTTTCTACCATTTTCCCATTGATAGACAACTGTTTTGCCCCAGTCAGTTGTAATAGTAATTTTAGAGATACGACCATTTTTATCGTATTCAAGTTCGCTAACATCAAGATATAAAGGGTTATTCTTGTCTTGCGCTCTTGCTTTAAGATTATCTGGTAATCTCATTTTTGGACCGTAGTATAGACATCTTCCAATGCCCCAAGCAAACCCAGCTCTTTTAAAACTATCGCTTGCTTCCGCTTTGACTTTTTCCATAGTGTAATCATCATCGCCAGCATCGTCTTTCCAAACCCAAACAGGTTCTTTCTTTGGATCATCATAATTGATATTGATACCAACAGAACAAATCATTGTGTTCTTAACTTGGTAAAACCTTTTTTGCCAGTTTCCTTGACCAACAGTTTCATCTAAAACTTCTGCATCAACTCTTGCTGTTTTGTAGAGTAGTATTGATCCACCACCACCAACTCTAACTTCGACTTCATCTTTTGTAAGATTTCTAAATTCAATTTTTTCCATGGTTAATTGTTCTCCTTATCTTCTTCAAACCATTCGATTTCTCTAATTTCGTAATATTGTGGCATACGGAATGTTTTCAAACATTCTTCTGCTTCTTCTCTTGTATAAAACAGTTGTAATGCTCTATAACCTTTTTTGTTAAATATTCCAAACTTTTTTTCGCTTGCTTTTTCAATGTGAGTTTTTGCTACCCCGTTTTCTATAATCGTTACTCTTTCATCATAATCAGCAACTGCCTTTCTATAAGAATCAGCTTCTTTCTTTTTTTGTTCTCTAATATACTTGGCACTTGGTTTTTTGGTAAACCCATTCGTTGCTCGAAACACTTGATGAACAGTGTGATACTTCTTCATTTTTCTTCTCTTTCAACAATGCTTTGACCAGTCATAATTAAAGCGACCAGATTAGCGAAGTCATCACTCATATCGCCTTCATTACTTTCTAAAGCAATAAACGAACCTTTGTAGTAAACGTTAACATAGCGATCAGTCTTAATTTGGAAGTCTTTAACACCAAGTTTTACACATTCAACTAATTTGTTATGAACTCTTTTTAATAATTCAAGCTCATCTTTAGTCATTTGTAACTTGCTCTCTAATGATGAAATAGTGTTTTTAGCTTGCTTTAATTCGTCTACAACATATTGCTCGCAAGCACTTTGCAACACTGTTGTGGTTTTTGTTGTTTTTTCCATTTTTTTAATCTCCTTATATTCAACAACTAAAGATGGTTTATTAGATACCACCAAACTATTCGGGACTAATAAGTTGTCCCAACTACTCTTGTGAACTTATGTCCATGATTATCTTCAAAAACATCATAGATAATTTCATCAACAACAATTGTGTCCACATAGTAGTAAACTCTACCATTATAACGGACTGCCATTCTTTAATCTCCTTTCCTTTTCTTGTCTATATTATATATCTAAATAAATTATTATTACAATACTAAATTAAACTTTTTTTAAATTTGTTTTTTTATCCCCCCTATTTTGAATTTTATCGAACACTTTTCAAAATTATGTTCGATTTATTTCATCAAAAAAAGTGGTTCTTAAATTAAACAATAAAAAAATATGGGACATGAACCCATAGGTGCTGTTTCGCTGGTCAATTTTTTTCGATTTTCCCATATATTTTTGCGGCTTTTTGTGGCTTTTTTGATCGTCACATTTTTATTTTTATGCTGCTGCAAATCAAAAAAAAGAATATTAAAACTATTAAAAATATTTTTTGTTATTGTAATACTAAATAAATATATATATTATTAAGATATAAAGAAGGGATGGATCACACTATGAACCAAACAAAAAAAATAATACTTGCAGACGATGAAAAGCAAGAAATACAAAGCTTAAAAAAGCAACTGCAGGATCATAAAAAAATCTATGCGGATTTTAAAAGCTTTGTTAAAACCTGTGACGAAGGGATCAAAATAGCGGACGCGTTATTGGATGACGATTTCAAAACGTTTAGAAAATACCCGCTCAAATATTCGCAGCATACCGCCGAGAAGATGCGCGGGATTGAATCTTTAAGCACATATAAAAAAACTAGCAATATATGTCGATTTTTATCCGCTCACACTCACAGCGGCGGAATCTGTGAAAAGTGCTACGCAGAAAAAAGCATCAAATTGTATAAAAGCAGTTTAACGCCTGCGCTAATATATAACACTTTATTATTAAAATATATTGATATTGATCCGCAGCAAATACCATATACAAACAGTAAATATTTTAGATTTGAATCTTTT
>CAMOCI010000128.1 GCA_946610635.1 uncultured Clostridia bacterium
AGGATTTTTAGTTTGTATATACAATGCTAAAAATGTTTATTTAAAATTTTCAGTTAAATGTGAAAAAGTTGCAATTTAATATTGCACTTTTTTTATTATTATAGTATAATAAAAAAGTTATGATTATAGGTCTATTGCGCAATGGTATAAATGATCAAACGATAATTTCAGTTATCGCTTTTTTGATTGCGGTTGCAATAAGCATATCTGTTCATGAATTTGCACATGCTTATATTGCGCACAAGAATGGTGATGACACTGCAAAATTACTTGGCAGATATACTTTAAATCCACTTGCTCACTTGGATGTGTTTGGAACTATTGCTTTTTTTGTGTTTGGTTTTGGTTGGGCAAAACCTGTTCCTATCAATCCATTAAAATTTAAAGAGTATAAAAAAGGTATATTTTTAACTTCAATAGCAGGTATTGTTGCAAATATTTTTTTAGCATTTTTAGGTGCTTGATTATTTTCTTTTATATATTATATATTTGGCACAACAACTTCGCAATTTATTGATTTTATATATAATTTTTTACAAATATTTTTTGAATTCATTATTTTTATAAATTTGCAACTTGCTATATTTAATTTAATACCTATTTTCCCGCTAGATGGATTTAATATTTTGTCTTCACTTACAAGCAATAATAATAAAGTTGTTATGTTTTTGAAAAGAAATGGAGCATACATACTTTTAGGATTGTTGTTGTTTTCAAGTTTTATAGAGCCTTATTTGTCATTTTTAAATGGTGGCTCGGTAATATATTATTTAGCGGATTTGATAGCAACGCCAATGTTAAATTTTTGGCAATATGGAATAAATGCAATATGGTATTGGTAATTAATTTTTAGGAGAAGAAATGCAAAAGATAGAAGATGAATTTGTAGAAAAGCTTTTTGAAAAGTCAGAGGAAGATGAAAAAGAAGAAATTTTGATTCAACCAGAAGAAACACCAGAAGTAAAAAAAGCAAGAGCAAACGTAACAAGAATTTTAAATGATATGATGAAAAGACAACAAGATGAACTTAATGCCAATAAATTTGATGTTAAAGAAATTCAAAATTCGTGGGAACTTAACGTTGGTGAAGCAAAAGTTACTGATAACTATTTGAGTAAGTTTGATGGTAGTGAATATTACAAAATTAGGCTAAATAATTTTGAAGGTCCACTTGATTTGCTTTTGTATCTAATTAAAGATAGTAAACTTGAAATAGAAAATATTAAACTTGCAAGCATTACAGAACAGTATTTGGACTACATGAAAGACATTGAAAAAGTTGATATGGAAAAGGCTGCTGAATTTATCGAAGTTGCTGCTACACTTGTTGAAATAAAATCTAAAGCTATGATACCACAAGAGCAAGAAAAAGTTAAAGATGAAAATGACCCGGAATGGTTATTATTGCAACGATTAAAAGAGTACAAACTTTACAAAGAAGCAAGTGAAAAAATGAAAGTACAAGAAATACCTAACAGAATGTACAAATTGCCAGATGATAAAGTTAATGATTTTAGAAATGTTCTATCACAAATGACAATTCAAGGGCTTATTAGTGCTTTTACAAATATGATGAGCAAAGCTGCTGTTAGAGAAGTTGTTAAAGAAGAAAGAACTATTGTAAAAGATAGATGGACGGTTGAAGAAAAGATTTTTGAAATTAAAACAGTTTTAACAACTAATGAAAATATTAAGTTTAATGAAATGGTTGGTGAAGACTTTACACGTGGTGAAGTTATAACGCTATTTATGGCGATGCTAGAACTTTTAAAATTGCAAGTTATAAACATTAAACAAGATGAAATGTTTGGAGAAATTGAGATTATAAAAGGAGAAAATTTTAATGGATAATTTGGACAAAATACTAGAAGGACTTTTGTTTTTGTCTGGTGATGGACTAGATAGGGGTGTTATTATGGAAAAATTACAAGTAACACCAAAGCAACTTGATAAAGCAATTGAAACTTTAAAGCAGAGATATAACCAAGATTGTGGAATTAATATGATTACATATAAAGACAAATTGCAATTATGCGCTAGTCCAAAATATGCAGATGATGTTTCACTTGTTTTAAATCCAATTAGAGAAAGGCAACTCACAAAGGCTACACTTGAAGTTATGGCAATTATTGCATATAAACAACCTGTTACTAGAATTGATGTGCAAGATATTCGTGGCATTAACAGTGATTATGCAATTCAAACTTTGTTAAACTACAAACTTATAGAAGTTGTTGGAAGAAAAGATGCCGTAGGTAAGCCCTTATTGTTTGGAACTACTGATGAGTTTTTGCGTCATTTTGGAATCAATAATTTGGATGAATTACCCGACTATGAAGAACTTATGAAGAATGTTCAAAAAATTCAACTTGAAAACAACCATTTATATAATGAATTTGAAATCCCAGATGATGACGAAAGCAACCAAAACGAGCAAAATAATGACAAGGTAAATAATTCAAAAAATGATAAAAATTTAGATGCTTATAAATATACAAATTTAAGTGAAAACAGTGATAAACAAGAGGGACAAAAATCAACTGAATATTTAGATAAAAGTTTAGAATATTTGCAAGAAGAAACTTTGACAGACGAAATGGTTTTTAATTTGCAAAATAGTGATAATAATTTAAATGATAAAAATATTAAAATTGAAAGTAAAAATTTAAATGAAGA
>CAMOCI010000129.1 GCA_946610635.1 uncultured Clostridia bacterium
GAAAATTATTTATAAAATAATGGCGTTGACGCAGAAGAGGTTAAGGAAGAATATGTTGGTGGAAATGGTGGGCATTATGATATCTATAATGGTGACACAATAACTATAGAAAGCAAAGACGGTAAAGATGTAATCGATACTGGTTTAAGCAAAGAAGAATTTTTTGAAATTTATGGAAATTGCGAGGAAAATTATGACAGATAATGTAAGAGTTAAATATCATTTCAGCATTCATATAAATTTTTTACAAGATGTTGATGTCAAAAAAATTGAACAGTATTTAGGTTTACAAGCATATAAATTAACGTATAAAAAAGATGCAAAAGATAAAGATAAAACTGCAAAAATTTGGTTTATAACGGAAGACTTTTGCGAAATTAACGTTGATGATTGCTTTGAAAAATTTTTATTGTCATTAGAAGATAAATTTTTAAATCTACCAGAACTTTTAAAAGAATTTGAAGGTAAATGTACGTTTGAAATTATTTTTAAAGAATTACATGAATACCCTATTATTTCATTATCAAGAAAATCTATTGAATTATTAAATAAATTTAATTCAAGTTTTGAAACTGACTTTTTATGTAAATAATATTTTTAAATTTTAACTGAATTTGAAAAAATCCCTATTAAAGGGATTTTTTAATACATACAATTATTTGGTGTGCGTGGGAATGGTATTACATCTCTAATATTATCCATACCTGTTAAGTAAATTATTAATCTTTCAAAGCCCATACCAAAGCCAGCGTGCTTGCAACCACCAAAACGACGTAAATTTATATACCAATCAAGTTTTTCTTTATCTACATTGCAATCTCTTATTCTTTGCATAAGTACATCATAATTTTCTTCTCTTTGGCTACCACCCATAAGCTCACCTGCTTCTGGCACAACCAAGTCAACAGCAGCAACAGTTCTGTTATCTGGATTAACTTTCATGTAATATGCTTTTATTGCTTTTGGCCAATCTGTGATAAATACCGGACCACCAAAATATTCTGTTAAATATCTTTCATGCTCTTTTTGAATGTCACATTCGTAGTCTGGTATAAACTCCCATTGTTTGCCTGATTTAAGTAATAAATCTATGCAATCATGGTGAGATATACGTTTAAACTCGCTATTAACCAAATTGTTGAGTTTGTTTATCAAACCATTTGATACCCATTTATCGCAAAATTCAAGCTCATCAGGACATTTTTCCATAACATATTTAACAACAAATTTAAGCATTTCTTCTTCCACATCCATAAGCCCATTTAAATCACAAAATGCCATTTCTGGTTCTATCATCCAAAACTCGTTTGCGTGGATTTTTGTATTACTATTTTCTGTTCTAAAAGTAGGACCAAAAGTATAAATTTTGTTAAATGCCATTGCAAAGGCTTCGCCATGCAGTTGTCCACTACCTGTTATAAATGCTTCTTTGCCAAACAAATCTTGTGTAAAATCTACTTTTCCATCTTCTGTTTTTGGTAAATTGTTAAAATTTAATGTTGTAACTTTAAACATTTGATCACTACCTTCACAATCTGTGCAAGTGATAAGTGGTGTGTGAACATATAAATACCCATGTTCTTGAAAATATGTATGAATTGCCATTGCAGCAACGCTTCTTATTCTAAAAACTGCTTGAAAAGTGTTTGTTCTTGGTCTTAAATATGCAATATCACGCAAAAACTCAATACTGTGACGCTTTTTTTGAAGTGGATACTCGGCATCTGTTGCACTTACAACTTCAACTTCCATTGCTTGCATTTCGTATGGTTGTTTGCCATCTGGTGTTAATACTAATTTACCTGTACATATTACTGAAGAACCAGAGTTTAACTTTTCTACCACATCATAGTTTTTAAGTTTAGCATCAAACACAACTTGAAGTCCCTTAAAAGCTGTACCATCATTTAAATCTATAAAACCTATACTTCCGTTTGCTCTTACACTTTTTGCCCAACCGGCAACGCAAATTTCTTTTCCATCCAATTCTTTATATTCTTTTTGTAAATCTTTTATTAAAGTAACTTTCATAAAAACTCCTGTATAATGATATTATTTTATCACACACAATAAAAAAAATAAAGTGAAATCATATTTTTTAGAAATATAAATCAATAAGTACTTATTTTTTTAATTTGGCTGAGTTTTTTAGAATAAAATAATATATTGCTTGACTAAAATATCAATAAAAAACTGCTTTTTTAAGCAGTTACATTTTGTATATAATCTACGCCAGAAAGCAAGCAATCATTAATCATTTTACTAGCAAGAGAATAATAAATTATTTTTCCATTTCTTCTAAATTTAACTGCACCTACACTTTTTAGCAATTTTAGTTGGTGACTAATTGTTGTTTGGTTTATTTGCAATATTCTAGATAAATCATTAACACACATTTCGCTGACTGCAAGTGCAGAGAGTATTTTTATGCGTGTGCTGTCACTAAAAGTGCTAAAAAACTCTGCTAGTTTATAGCAAGTATTTTCTTCTGGCAAATAAAACTTAACATTTTTAACCTTATCCTCTTTTAACAAAATTTTTGTTTTGTCCATATAACACTCCAATGTTAATCTTTTAACAATAATATTTTAACATAGTTTTTTAACATATGAAAATATGCACAATTAAAACTTTTGTTGCATATTAGATTATATGGTAAAAAATTG
>CAMOCI010000130.1 GCA_946610635.1 uncultured Clostridia bacterium
TGACAGCCAGATTCTTTTATAAGTTTCCATGCAGGATGCTCCTTGCTTGGATTTTTAAATGTTGATCCCGAGGTTTTTGTGTATGTTGGTTGACTGGAGTCTTTTTTCTCCTTAATCTTATCCATCTTTTCAATGATTTCTTCTTTCTTTCCGGCATTTCCCTTTATTATTACAGAGGTAAAAATCCATCTAGAAGAAATATTTGATTTTCTGTATGCAAAACCACATTCATCAACAGTAAAAATTTTTCTTTTACCATTTAACTTATCAACGGCTTCAAAAGAAACAATTATGTCCTTTATTTCACGATCAAAACAACCAGCATTACTTAAAATTGCCCCACCAATAGTGCCAGGAATACCAAACAAAAATTCCATTCCTGCGATCCCATTTTCAGCACAAAACTTTGAAATAGCAATACTGGATGCAAAAGCACCACACTTTAATGTAATATCATCAATTTTTTCAATCTTAGAAAAATTGTCATTTTGAAGTCTTATCACAATACCATTCAATACACCATCGCGTATAAGTATATTTGATCCAAAACCAATAACATGTATAGGCATATCCTTAGGTGCTTTCTTCAAAAAAGAAGCAAGATCATCAACATCGCGTGGGGAAAAATAAATCTCTGCTACACCACCAGTTTTAAATCTGGTTAAACTAGCAAGTTCGTAATTTTCAAGTAATTCACCCTTTACTTTTGGTAAGTCTTTCATCACAATCTTTCTATTTTGTTAGTAAATCTGGAAGTGTATAAATCAAATGTTTTATATTTCCAGCTCCAAGTGAAACAATTATATCACCAGATTTTGCATTTGACAATATAATCTCAGAAACTTCATCAAACTTATTGATTTTAAAGGATTTTTTCCCGCCAATTTTTTGCATAGCTTCATAAAAATCACAATGATTTTTCATATTTTCATCAGATTCTCCTGCTGCATAAACAGGCATACAAATAACATAATCAGCATCTTTGAAACATCTTAAAAAATCATTAAATAAATCAGTAAGTCTTGAATACCTATGAGGTTGAAATATCGCAAAAATTTGCTTATCTTTTGCAATACTACGAGCCATAGCAAGAGTGGTTTCAATTTCCTTTGGATGATGCCCATAATCATCAAAAATAGTAAGCCCATTTACATCTGCAACTTTTGTGAATCTATGCTTTGTCCCAGTAAATTCAGAAACGGCTTGTTTAATTTTTTCATCGGAAATTCCAAGATATTTTGCAACAGCAACAGATGCAAGTGTATTAAGCACATTATGTCTTCCAAAAAGTGGTAACGACACATCATTTATTACTTTTCCATCAGCAAATTTTATATCAAAATGTGCCCCATTTACATCAAAAGTAATATTTTCCGCCATAACATCAGCTTTGTTGTCAAGGGCATAAGTCAATACAGTCTTCTTATCTTTTGCCTCCATCGCCAATTCCAAAGCCACAGGATGATCAGCACATGCGACAACTAAACTACGAACTCTGGAAATAAAATTTCTAAAATAATTCTTAAGGTTATCAAAAGTTTTATAATATTCCATATGTTCAGCATCAATATTTGTAATAACAGCAATATCAGTTGTATAATGTTTTATATTTCCAAATGCTTCACAGGCTTCTGCTACGATGAAATCGCCATTTCCAACTTTTGCATTAGAGTTGTAGCGATTCATAATTCCGCCATCAATAATTGTTGCGTCCATACCTGCAACATCAAGCATTGTTCCAACAAATGATGTGGTAGTAGTTTTTCCATGTGTTCCAGAAACAGCAATAGATTTTTTAAGAGTAAATACATATTGAAGCATTTCTGCGCGTTCAATGATAGGAAGTCCACGCTTTTTTGCTTCAACCATTTCAACATTATGTTCAGGAATAGCCGAAGAAAATACAACATAGTCAGCACCATCAATGTTTTTTGCATTATGCCCAACAAAAACTTTTGCCCCCATATTTTTAAGGGCAAGCATATTTTCACCTTCAACTTCGTTTGAACCTTGAACACCAAAACCTGTTTTAAAAAGAACTTCGGCAATAGAACTCATACCAATGCCATCAATTCCAATAAAATGGAAAACTTTGGATCTAGGAAGTTCTTTCAAATCAATATTTAACAATTTAAAAACCTTTTTTATTCTTAATTATACCATCAACCAATTTTGCAATATTTTTGCTTGCATCATTTTTGACTTGGAAAATTTTAGCTTTTTTTGCCATATTTTCAAGTAAATTCTCATTTTTTACCATTTTTTCTAGGACTTTATACAAATTTTTCGCAGAAAACTCAGGTTGTGGAATAATTTCACCCCCACCAACCGAAGTTATTTGTTCGGCATTTATAAATTGTTGCCTATCTTTATGCATAATAGGAATAATAATAGCTGGTCTTCCAACTGTTCCAACTTCTAAAACAGTTGATGCCCCAGATCTACCAATAAAGATACTAGATTTCGCTAAAAGTTCAGCCGGATTATTAAAAAATGCTTTTATTTCAGCTTTTACTCCGATTTTTTTATAAAACTTTTTTATTTTTTCTATATCTTCAGCAACTACCTGTTGATAAATAAAAAATCTTTTTTTTGTTTTTTCATCAAACATAGAAATTGCCTTTGAAACTATATCTCCAAAAATTTTGGCACCTTGGG
>CAMOCI010000131.1 GCA_946610635.1 uncultured Clostridia bacterium
TTTAATTGCTGGCACAGTAATACTTGCACTTGCAGTTTGTTTTGGACTAAAATTAAAATTTAATAATAATTAATTATTTTTTGTAAATTATTTAAAATTTTATAATAATTTTGTTTTATCAACATATCAAAACTCTTTGATATGTTGTTTTTTGTTGCCTTAAACTGTAATTTTTGCTATCATAAATTTAAGGTTATTATGACAAAGAAAAATCTATTAATTTTAAGTTTAAGTAATAATTATTCTAGGCAAATAGGTAAAAAAGTTGCTGATTTTTTTGAACTGTTTTTTGTAGATTTAAATGATATTTTAGAATATAACCTTGTCGATAGCAAGATGCTTGAAACAGCAGGTCATGATTATTTTGAAAAAGAACAACAAAAAGTTATTAAAAGTGTGGGTGAATATGAAAGCACTGTTGTTGTGGGTGATACAGAACTATTTTTGTCAGGTAAAAATATGTCACATTTTTTAAATGATTTTGTTGTTGTGTATTTTCAGTTTAGCAAAGAAAATTTGGATATATTAGAAAGTGAATACGAGAATAAAAGACTATTATATGCTTATAAAGAAGAAGATAAAATATTTAAAAATTATGCTAACTTTGTTATAGATGCAACTATTAGTGATGATAATAATATAAATATATTGCAAAAAAAACTTGCAAAATACTTGGAGGCACATGATGAAGATTGATGATATATGTGTTAACGAACTTAGAGTTTTAGCAAATGAAATGATAACAAATGCAAAATCAGGTCATCCAGGTATTGCACTAGGTTCTGCACCTATTATATACAGTTTGTATGCAAATGTTTTAAATGTTAACCCAAGCCAACAAAATAGCGTTTTTAGAGATAGATTTGTTTTAAGTGCAGGGCATGGAAGTTCTATATTGTATGCAACACTTTATTCAATGGGCTATGAAATTTCTAAAAAAGACTTAATGGAATTTAGAAAAATCGGCAGTAAAACTCCGGGACATCCAGAAGTTAATGTTACAGCAGGCATAGATGCAAGCACTGGACCACTTGGTCAAGGCGTGGCAAATAGTGTAGGCCTTGCGATTGCGCAAAAACATTTTGAAGCAATGTTTAATAAAAGTGATTGTAAGCTTTTTAATAACAAAATCTATTGTCTTGTTGGTGATGGTTGTTTGATGGAAGGTATTTCTTACGAAGCGTTAAGTTTGGCAGGAAATTTACAGTTAAACAATTTTGTTTTGATATATGACTGCAACAAAATTACAATAGAAGGCAAAACAGATATAACTTTTACTGATGATATAGAATTAAGGTTTAAGAGCATTGGTTTTGATGTATTTTATGTTACAGATGGTAACAACACGGCAGAAATAACCAAAGTTTTGCTACAAGCAAAAAAATGTAAAAATCCATGCATAGTTGTTGTGCCAACAACAATAGGCTATGGCACAGAACTTGCTGGTAATCAAAAAATTCATGGCTCGCCTTTAAGTACTGAACAATTA
Organism: uncultured Clostridia bacterium; assembly: GCA_946610635.1. Lineage (GTDB taxonomy): Bacteria > Bacillota > Clostridia > Christensenellales > UBA1242 > UBA9845. Next base: position 1,490 of record CAMOCI010000131.1, read on the forward strand.
TGTGCTTTAAAAGAAAAATTAAATGTTGATAAGCCAGAATTTGAATTAAGTCAAAATGTTAAAAAGCATTTTGAGAAAAAACAAAAAGATGCAGTTTTACGTTTCGAAAAACAAGATAAACTAAAAGAGTATAAAAGTAAATATCCAGATGAGTACAAAAAGTTTAAACTGTTTTTCGAAAAAAAAGATTTTGAAAAAGAAATTGAAAAACTAAAAAAATTATCAGTTACTGGTGAAACAACAAGAGATATTAATTTTGAAGTTCAAAATAAATTTGCTAATATAGTACCACAATTTTTTGGTGGTAGTGCTGATGTCGCAACTTCTACAAAAGCTTATGTAAAAACAGAAAATGGTTTTTCTAAAAATAATTATTTATCAAAATATATGCATTATGGTGTCAGAGAACATGCTATGGCTGGCATATCAAACGGCTTGGCACTTTTTGGGGGGTTGCTACCATATCAAAGTTGCTTTTTAAGTTTTTTTGATTATCTTAAACCAGCACTACGTATGTCTGCAATTCAAAACTTGCGTGTACTATCCGTATTTTCTCATGATTGCATAACAGCTGGGCAAGATGGTCCAACTCATCAACCAATAGAGCAACTGCCAAGTTTAAGATTAATGCCAAACAGCATTGTTAGTAGGCCATATAATGCAAGTGAAATTATTGCAACATACATTTGGCTTTTGCAAAACAAAAAACCAACCTGCATGCTTGTTTCAAAAGATAAACAAAATTTTTTACCTAGTAGTATAGAAGATGCTTTGCATGGTGGTTATGTTTTAAAAGAGAATAAAAAAGCACAACTCACGCTTGTTGCAACAGGCAGTGATGTTGATAGGTGTTTGCAGGTTGCAAATTTATTACAACAAAATAATATTTTTGCAAGAGTTGTAAGTATGCCATGTGTTTCTGTTTTTGAAGAGCAATCAAAGGCATTTAAAAAATCTGTATTAAAAGATTTACCTATTGCATTTATAGAAGCCAGTGCAGATAATGTTTGGTACAAGTTTGCAAAGCCAAATGATTTGGTTTTAAATATAAACACTTTTGGCAAAAGTGGAAGTCCAGAACAAGTGCTAAAATATTTTGACTTTGATGTTCAAGGATTGTATAAAAAAATC
>CAMOCI010000132.1 GCA_946610635.1 uncultured Clostridia bacterium
TCTATCAATACATAAGATATTTGCCAAGTAATGTATTTCATAAGTGGTATACCAGTTGAAGCATCGCCACGTATACCACGTTTATTCATATAAAGCATTTGAAACGGCTGACCACCTGTTGCCATAGGTGTGATGTTGTCATAATATTTACCCAAGGCACTAACTTTGTAAGAAAGAATAAACCTGTTTTGGCCAGTTGAGCGCTTTATTAAAATAAATATCTTTAAAGCATCAATAAGCATTGTTACAACAAACAATCCTGCGAGTATTGCAATAAACACCCAGTTGATTTTTGGAGCATAAATTGTGCTAGCTCCTTCTTTACTTAGCTGCCAAATTAAAATACCTGCAAGAAGCCCAATGTTAAATACAAAAGTTAATATGCTAATTATCTTTTTTCTTTTTGATTTTCTTTGTGCTTTTATGGATAAATCTTGTTTAAATTGCTCTGTCGACCTTAACTTATAAATTCTATTTAAACTATATTTTTCAAAAATCAAAAATGGCAAGTATTTAACTTGCTTGTTTTTTATTGATAGTGTAGCTTTGTTTTTTTTAGCCAATTTAGTCACCTGATTTTTGTAATTCTATATTATAATTTACCATTTTATATATATTAAGTCAAGTAAAAGAAAACAAACAAAAAAATAGATAGAATTATGTTGATAATCTTTTGTAATTCTATCTATCATTTTTTAATACAAATCTTCGTATGCACTAACGTAATATACAACTTGTAAATTGCTTTTTGCAGTTTCTACAATGCTTCTTTGATATGCTGAATATGTGCTTGCATATATTTTTTCATAAATCATATCATATAAAGATTTATTTGTATCAATTTTTATTGTTTTGTTATATAAGTAATCTGCATCTGTGTAATCTAAATTTCTTATCTGTTCTATTGTTAAATCATTTTTGATAACACCAGCATTTAATATTATATGAAAACCTGTGTAATTATCTTGACTAACAAATATTGGTTCGCTTAAATTTCCGCCATCTTCACTCTCTTTTGCAAGTTCTCTGCTAGCATCTGCAAAGTTTTTCGTCATAGTATCTGTAACAGTTGTATCTAAATTAACAGCATAATACTTTTCAGCATTAATGCTACCTGAATCTTGACCATATTTGTAAATGTATTTTGAAAAAGCACTTAACTTATCTTGTGTGTTTTGATATTGAGCCAAATCTGTCTTAATCTCTTGTAATACTTCTGCAACAGTTTTTGTTGTTTCAGTCTCTTTACCATCTTCATCTCTTGCATGAACTATTGTTGCATTTTTAATCTCTTCACATTTTTCATCATACTCTTGTTGACCAATAACACCAGTTTCTAGTTTTGTTTTAAGTTCTTTTAACTCTGAAATTTGCTCATCACTAAGTTTTATTAAAACGTGACTAACAGCAACAAATTGTCTTTTTTCACCATTATCATTTAAGCCATAATCTCTATGATAATAAACTTTACTGTAATCATCTTGCATTGCTTTAACATAAGCAGTGTAACTATCTTCTAAAGTATCCTGCATGTATGTTTCGTAACTATTTTCTACAAGTTGTTTGTAATAATTAACTACTTTTTTGTTAAAGTTATCATCAATAGTTTGAATATCTTGTTCGTAAACATTTTGTAATTCAGTTATATATTTATCATCATCGTATGCTTTGTATATTCTTTCAAGTTCATACAAAAATGAAATTTTTTCTTCTGGTGACATTTCAAAATTTACATACAAACCATCTAATTGTGCTTGACTAACAGTTTCTAAATCACTGACTGTTAAGTGCTTTGATTTGTAGTTTAATTGCAATTTTTTAACATATCTTTTAAATGCCCTTGCACTAATATCAGCATCACCTGTTTCATCTTGAACAAAATCTGCTATTGTTTTAGCTTCCTCTTCGGCTTCATCAAGTTCTGTTTTAACCTTTGACCAAACACCATCTTCATAACTCACTTTCTTTTCATAAGGTTTATAAGCATCAAACTCTTGATTTTCTTCTTCTTTTGATTCTGGCTTTTCAATATCCTGCTCTTCTCTAATTTCATCTTCAATGTTTGCAATTTGTTTGTTAACAGCTTCAAAAGTGCTTTTCCAAACATCATTTTGCCAAACATTTTTATTGAAAATTACTCTTTCACCGTTATATACCATTTCTTCATTATCATTTTCTTTGATAAGTTCTTTTGCTTTTTGCAAAACAATTTGTCTATCAATTAATGAGTCAAGAGTTCTTTTAACAGCATCTTTTGTTGAGTATCCCATTTGAGATGCATATTGATAACCATAACTGTTATATGCAGAAATCAAATCTTGTTTAGAAATGGTTATGCTATCTGCTGTTGCGACTGTTCTATTCAAATATCTTTCTGTATTTCTTTGCACCAAACTACAACCTGTAAAAAGTATAGAACTTGTTAGTAGTGTGCAAATTAAAGCTTTTCCTAATTTTTTCACTTTTTAATTCTCCAAAATAAAGTCTACGCAATATTATACATTATTTATTTACTAAAAGCAAATAATTACACAAAATAATTAAATAAAGTTTTTTTAAAAATTTATACCTATTTTCTTTGAAAATATACCAAATATATATACAAA
>CAMOCI010000133.1 GCA_946610635.1 uncultured Clostridia bacterium
CAAAACAATTTTGAGTACAGATAATTTTGATGCAAAAAATTTTCTATCCATTTTAAACACATCTTCATTTTTTGGTAGTGCAAAAGTTGTATTATTAAAAGGTGTTGATGAAACAAAAGATAAGGCAGTTTTAGATGCAATTTTATCTTATCAAAAAAATCCAAACAACTTAAATATTTTGCTAGTTACAAGCAAAAATCAAATTTTTGATGATAAAAAAACTGAAAGTTTAAACAAAAACTGCAAATTTTTGTGCAATGTTGATTGCAATAGGCTAGATGAAAAAACAACGTATTCTTGGATAGACTTATCTTTAAAAGAAAAAAATGCCGTTATGCAAGAGCCTGCAAAAGTGTTACTTTTTGAATACACAAATGGCTATATATCAAGAATTTCACTAGAACTTGAAAAACTTATTTCTTTTGCAAATGGTAGAGAAATTGTGGCAGATGATGTTAAATTGTTGGTTGATAAAGAACTAGAATATAGTGTTTATGAACTAACAGAAAATTTAAGCACAGGTGATTCTCAAAAAGTTTATGAAATTTTAAATGATATGATGAGCGATAAAAAAATTGCACCTAGTGTGTTTTCACTTATTCAAAACCATTTTAGAAGAATGTTTTTTTCTGCAATAACTCCAAAAACAAATGCACAAATCGCAGAGATGCTTAATGTTAAAGAGTTCGCAGTTAAAAAAGCAAAAATTCAATCTTCAAATTTTAGCAAAACGAATTTAAAAAATATAGTTTCACTTTGTGGAGAGCTTGACTATAAAATAAAGACAAGCCAAATAAATTACATAAATGCTGTAAAATATTTGGTTGCTAGTATACTTACCAATAACATAAAAAGCGGAGTTAACTGAAAGTGTTAGCATAAAATGGACCGAATAAAAAAACAGAACATATTGAAATTGTAGTCAATATGTTCTTTTTGTTGTAAAATTTTTTTAAATTACAGCAAATTTTGAATGTTAATTTCCATTACGTGTCTATAACTTTCGGCGTAAAACTTTAATGTTTCAATTTCACATTCGCATTCATCTTTTTTGTCACTTTTAATGTAAGATTTAACTCGTTTTATCTGTTCTCCAACTCTGTTTAAATCATTATGGCTTATAAACAAACACATAATTTTTTCACTTTCTGTCCAAAACACATCTAAGTCTTCACAAATTGAGTTTATTTCTTGTGTGTTTATTGTTGTGACATTTTCAATTTTAGCATTAAGCGTGTCAATATTTTTTATAAGTGTATTTAATGTATTATCAACGTAAACTTGTTCACCAATTACAATTCCAAACAAAACTAAAAAAATTATAATTACCCATAAAATTTTTTTCACCAGTTGCCACCACCTTTGTAGTTAGAGTTAATAGCAATGTATTTTTTGTTTCGTGCTTGAATGTACATTTTGCCACCATTATCTATTGTTGCAATCAAAACATCTTTAAATCTAAACGCACCTGCCTTTTTAATTTGGTTATATAAAAAGTCGTCATCAATTTTTGCTATATCCATATTTTTTTGTATTTTTCTACCGTCACAAATAACCATAATAGGCAAAGTGCTTTCTTCTTTTTTAATCTTTAAGTCTGTTGCAGTAAGTGGGGCATTATTAGCGTTTGGTAAAACAGTAAGTTTACCATTTGTTTCTATAATTGCGTATTGTACTTCATCAAAACTAAAAATATTCATTTCTCTTAATGCTTCGGTTAAATCATTAAAATCCATATTAAGTTGTTTTAATGCTTTGTATTCAACGCCATAAGGGCTAACAACAATAATTGGCTTGCCGTTAAACATCTGCCTTAACTTTATGCTTTTGCGTGATAATAATCCTATCAAAAAGTGAATTAATGCAATGGTAACAAGTGGCACAATGCCATGAAGCAGTGGCACATTAATTTCACTCATTGGTATAGTGGCAAGGTCTGCAATAATTAATGTTATAACAAACTCAAATGGCTGAAGTTGTCCAAGTTGCCTTTTACCCATAAGCCTAAATATTAAAAATACAATAGTGTAAATTATCACACCTCTTAAAAGTAATGTAAGCATGCTATAATTGTTTACTAAATAAACATATTTTAAACAAATTGCTAAGATTATTAACAAAAAAGTATGTTATTTAACAAAGTTTTTTATTTATTATTTTGCAAATTATGTCTTTTTGATAATTTTATGATATAATAAAAATATGCAGCAAAAATCAAATCTAAAATATAACACGCAAAACTTAAAAAAGTCTTTTGTATTCTACCTAACAAATAATTGGTGGAAGTTTTTAATATTTGGCTTTGTGCTTGTGCTAGATTTAGTTACAAAATCCATTTTGGTTAATCAAAATCAGGAACTTTGGCAAAATTATGTACTTATTGATGGAGTTTTAGTTATTATGCCAACAAAAAATTTTGGTGCAGGTTTTTCTTTGCTTTACGGCAAAACATGGCTACTTATATCTTTAACATTTATTTTTGTAATATTATTTACAATGTATAATATTTTTTCACCAAAAAAAGCAAAACTTTTTGCAGTCGCAAGTGCATTAATTATGACAGGGGCTGTCGGTAATTTGATAGATAGACTAGCTTTTGGTTA
>CAMOCI010000134.1 GCA_946610635.1 uncultured Clostridia bacterium
ATCATAACAAATAATAAATGTCAACTATAAATTTACATCTCTGCTTGATCTTGTTTTCGTCTTTTTCGGCGTTCTTCTCGTTCTCTTTGCAGTTTTTCAAGTTGCTCGTCCAAATCTTCATCACTCATTTGCTCAATGTTTGTTTTTTCTTCTTTTGGCTCTGAACTACTCAAAGCACTAGCAATTGCATTTGCACTTTCATATTTTGATGAGTAGTCCAAATGTGAATAGACATCTGCTGTTGTGTTGAAGTTTGAGTGTCCTAACCACTCTTGAACATTTTTCATTGGCACTTTGCTTGCAACGAGCAAACTTGCACAAGAATGGCGAAGATCGTGAAATCTTATGTATCTCAATTTGTTCTTTTTTAGAATATATTGAAATCTGTCTGTCACTTGGTCGGGATTAAACAAATCTCCAATATCATCAACAAAAACATAGTCATCATAATTGTGATTATAACTTTTTCCAAAAAGTTTTTTGTTGTGTTCTATTTGTTGTTTTCTTTCTAGTAGCAGTTTTTCAATATCTGGAAGTAGTGGCAAAGTTCTATGACTTGCTTGTGTTTTTAGTGTGTCGGATAGATATAGTTTTCCTTCAACACACAACACTTTGTGTTTGATTGATATTCTTTTGTTGTCAAAATCTATTGCATCCCATTTAAGTCCAATGAGTTCACTTCTTCTAAATCCATAATATGCTGCAACTCTAACAATAAGTTTGAGTGCAGTTTTATCGGTATATTCAAACAGTTTTTCAAGTTCCTCTTTGTTGTAATATTTCATCACAGATTTTTCTCTCTTTATATATGGCAAAAACTCATAGGGATTTTTTGGTATCAAGTCATCTCTATATGCTTGTCTTAATGCTGGCGATAGAATAACTGCGTGGTGTTTGACTGTTATATTCTTGTTGCCACGATTGTTTTTAAGATAATCATAATATTTTTCTATATGATGAAAAGTTACATCTTTAAGTTTGAGTTTGTTTCCAAAAAACTTTCTCATAACTTTAAGATTGTTTTTGTAGGAAGCAAAAACATTTGGCGAAAGTTCTTTTTCTTTGCTCAAAACATAATTTTCAACATAGTCCATAAAAATTATGTCGTTATCAATTTTTTGTTCAACAACAGCATACTTTTCCTTTTCATCATTTTGGTCTATTGAAAACTTTGCAAGTTCCTCATCTAATATTCTTTGTGCTTCCTTTTTGTTGCCCCTTTCTTTAAGTCCAGTTGCAATCCATTTTTGTTTATATCGGTTGAAATTATCTTTGTAGTTGATAACTGCATAATATAGTCCATTTTTTACTTTCAATTTTCCTGTCATATTTGTTCGCCTCCCAAAAGATAGGCAATTACATTGTATTTAGATATTTTGTAATCTTTGCCAATCTTTATTGATTTGATTGTTCCATCTTTAAGTAATTCATAAGTTTTTGTTCGTTTAATACCCAACATATTAGCAAGTTGAACACTATCAACACAATCCGGATATTCTTTGAACATTACATTTGTTAATTCTTGTATATTCATATTTATCTCCTTTATATTATTCATTGAAAAAGGAACTCACAGTTGCAAGTTCCTCTGTTTTATATATTTGTTTATTTACATTTCCATACCTGATGATTTTCTTTCATTTGCATATTCCAATAGATTATCTAACTTTTGCAAAAATCTCTTGTTCCTTCGCAAGTTGAAGTTTTTGTATTTGTTTGTTCTTTTCTTGGTTGTGCAATCATATCTAATCCAAGCAAGATAGAAATTGTATTCATCGTTGTGTTTGATAATAAAGCCATCTAGCGACTTTTTTAGTCCTTCAAGTAAAATCTCTGGCAAATTATTATCTCTTGCTATATATCTCAAATTTCGGCTTAATGTGTTGTAATTTAATCTTGTGCCATCTTCTTTGAGTGCAACATAATTTTCAAATTGAGCATTATAATCACTTTGTTCAAGTTTGTTCTTTTGTTGTTTATTGTATTCTTTTAATAGCAACTTTTTTAAGTTTGGAAGTAGTGGATATGTTCTTGCATATTCATATAATTTTTCAATCTGCCAATCATAGTAAAACTTGTTATTACGTTTGTAAGATATTGGACAAATTGTTATAGTGTCATTTTCAAAGTCAATGTCTTTCCACTCCAAATTTACAAGTTCAAGTTTGGAAAGTTCATAGGCAAGTATCAACTTGAAATAGCACTCATATTTTGTTCCTTTACATTTTTTCAAGAACACTTTAAGTTCATCATTATTAAAAGTATTTTCGTTTTGTATTTCGTCTAAAACTATCATTATTTAACTCCTTTATATAATTAAAAGAAAAGTATATTTTGCTATCAAAATATCAAAAAGAAGTGGGTTTCCCACTTGCTTTTATTTAATAAGGGGCGTGAGTCAAAATTGACACACCACACTCATAAAGGTGAAGCACGAAATTGCTAGAAATTTCGGGCTATTCAGGGCTTTGGTGTGTGATTTTGAGTCTATGCCTTATCCTGCTCCCTAAAAATATATAGAATATCCCCATCGAATCTG